>JAAYLJ010000181.1 GCA_012521935.1 Campylobacteraceae bacterium
GACTATTGCTTCTAATATCTTATCGCCAACCATAATTTTAATTGATAATTCATCACTTTTTATTAAGTGTAAAATTTCATTTATCCTTCCTTCTAAAAAGAATAAATTTTCATCTATGGCTTCTTGTAGAGGTTTTAACTCTATTTTTCGTGGATTTATGGCTACACCTCTTTTTTTACCAACCTTCCAAGAAGATGGAAGCTTTAAGGTTTGATCTTTTGAAAAGTTAAACTTTACAAACTCCCCCTCCTCTAGCCAATCTCCAACGATTAAATTGGTAGTTGAAAACTCCATTACCCTACCAAAATGAAGCCCTAAATTTCTAGTAGTTATGAGAGATAGCCAATCCAAATCGTGACTAGCCACTACTATGGTAGTCCCCCAGTTTTGGTTTGCATAAAGCATAGCTTCTGTGAAAACAGGAACGCCGCTAATGTCTAAACTGTTTGTTGGCTCATCTAAAAGTAGTGTTTTTGGTTTTAATATAAGTCTAGCGGCAAAGGCTACTCTTTGTGTCTCTCCACTTGAGAGCTCATGCCAAGGGCGATTTTTAAACTTTTTGGGAATTAACCCAACTAAATTTAATACTTCATCAATCTTTTTCTCAATATCAGTTAAATTTTTTCTAATTTTTAACCCAAATAGTAAATTCTCTTTAACCGTTCTTTTTAAAAGATAGGGCTCTGGAAGCAAGATTGAGATTTCTCGTTTTTTTTCCAATTTAATATCTTTTGAACACTCATTTCTATACTTAATAACCCCGCTAGTTGGCTCTTCTAAAAAGGCCATATGTCTTAAAAGTGTGCTTTTTCCACTTCCATTTGAACCAACTAAACCTACTATTTCACCCTCTTTAATTTTTATATCTTTAACATTTAAAACTGGCTTTTTCCCGTATGTTTTAAATAAATCTTTTATCTCATAAACCATCTTAATACTGCTTTGCTTGAACTCTTAACTTGTGAAGAGATAAGTTTACTATAAAAGCAATTGTCATTAAAACAATACCTAGGGCAATTCCTAAGGCAAACATTCCTTTACTTGTTTCAAGTGAAATGGCAGTAGTGATTGTTCTGGTGTGGTATTTGATATTGCCACCTATCATCATGGCAACTCCAACCTCTGCAATAACCCTTCCATAAGCGGTAACTGCTGCTGCTAAAAGAGCATGTCTTAACTCCCACACAACATTAAATATCATTTGGGGCAGGGTTAAGCCAAAGGAGTTTAGCGTATAGTAAAGTTTTCTATCCATCCCCTCTACTGCTGAAGCACTAAGTGAAACAATGATAGGAAGAGCTAACAAAGTTTGACCAACCACTATGCCTTTTAGGGTAAATAGCATCTCATACTGACCAAGTGGCCCTCTGTAAGAGATGAAAGCATAAACTAAAAGCCCTATGACAACAGTTGGAGTGGCTAGGAGGGTATCTGAGATGAGTCTTAGAGTTTTTCTACCTCTAAAATTAAAAAAGCCCAAAATGAAGCCCAAAGGAAAACCAATGACTATGCTAAAAAATATCGCGATACTAGTAGTTCTTACTGTAACATCAATAGCAGAAAAGGTTTCATTATCCATTCTAACTAATAGCCAAAAAGCCTCCACAACTCCATCAGCAATAAACTCCATATTTTAGTCAACCTTTGTTTACTTTTTTAAAAAAAATAGCTACAATTTTGATTGTTCTAAATTAGAATAAATATTTATTCTAATTTGACATATCAAAAAAGGAGGATTATCCTATGTTTAAAATAAAGAAAAGCTTAATTGCTTTGTCGGCAGGCTCGCTTATCTTTTTTGCTTCAATGGTAAACGCTGCTGAACTAAAGATGGCAACAACAACAAGTACAGACAATACTGGACTACTAGATGCCTTAGCTCCAATCTTTAAAAAAGATACTGGAATTGAGTTAAAATGGATAGCAGTAGGTACTGGAAATGCGCTAAAACTTGGACAAAATTGTGATGTAGATGTACTTTTAGTTCACGCTCCAGCGGTAGAAAAAAAGTATGTTGCAGACGGTTTTGGAACTGATAGAACACCTGTAATGTACAACGATTTTGTGATCATTGGAGATCCATCACACAAGGCTAAATTTGAGGGTAAAACTATCCAAGAAGCTTTTAAAGTGATTGAGGAAGAGAAGATAAAATTTGTCAGTCGTGCAGATGAGTCTGGCACTCATGTGAAAGAGAAAAATGTTTGGAAAGCAGCTTTGGGTGCAGTACCAGAAAAAGAGAGTTGGTATATTCAAGCAGGGCAAGGGATGATAGCTACGATAAACATTGCAACTGAGCAAAAAGGCCTTACTTTTACTGATAGAGGAACTTTTATTAAATATGAAGATAATCATAAAGGAAATCCACCTTTAGTCATAGTTTATGAGGGCGATAAAAATCTATTTAACTACTACGCAACAATGGCTGTAAGTACAAAAAACTGCCCAAATGCTGATTATAAAGGCGCTATGGCTTTCATTAAATGGATCTCTTCAGACAATATCCAAAAAGAGATTGCAAACTTTAAATTACTTGGTAAACAACTATTTACTCCTGATGCAAAAACAAGAGTAGAATAATATTTTTTAGTGCGTCTTTGGCGCACTAAAATTTTTAAGTGTGGTAGTAACTAAATTGATCATCTTGTTCACCTAACCTATACCTTTTTTCTAAAGAGTTTTTAAACTGATACCCTAAATCTTTACAAGATAGAGCTTTTAGAGTCAACTCTTCATCTATTAAAGGATTTAAGATAATTTTATTTAACTTTTCAATGGTTAAATTTGGATTTTCTCTATTTTCCAAAAAGACTTCATCATTTTGTTGAATATCTCCCTCTTTTAAAACTTTCGCATAAAAACCAGTTAATCCATTCTCAAAAATAAACTTTGTCATACTTTCTATGTCTGTACTCGCACTTAATTTCCAACAAGGTTGCCTTGGTTGGGTAATTTGTATTTGTGCTTTTCCAATATTTAAAATATCACCTATACAAATTGAGCTCTCATCTACACAATCTAAAATTAAATTTTCTCCAAAAAAAGCTGGATCATCAATTTTAAAAATATTTCCAAAATTAGCGTTTATCTTTTCAAATGTTTTCATGGGCAAGATAAAAACTGCCTTATTGACGCCCCCATGATGAACCTTATCTGCTACACTATCCCCTTTGAAGCCACTTTTTAATAAATAAGCTTTTCTAACTATCTCTTTTTTTATGGCTGAGACTAACTCTTCTCTTTTGCCATTTTTTAATTTTTTATTTTTTACTATGCCTATTTTTATATATAAAATTTTTGATATTTTTTTACCCATTTTATTCCATTTTTAAAATTTGGTACATTTTAATAAAATATTTTAAAATTACAATAATTTATCTATTAAATAAACTTGTAAAGAAGCATATCAAGCGCAAAGCGCTTGATATGTAAATTTATGAAAGATTTTTTAAAAACTCTTTTACTTCATCCATCTTTGAACAAGGTAAGTAAAAAGTTGCAAAACACTCATTTTCCTCTTTTTCTTTTAAAGATTCATAAAGTTTTTGATACTTTTTCTTATCTTCAATGCTCATTGGGTATCGCATAGATTTATATTCAACCACCTTGCCATCTTTTTCCACTCCAGAAACCTCTGCCCACACCCAGTAATATCCGCCATCGCTTCGTCTGTTTTTAACAGCGCCTTCCCATTTTTTTCCACTTTGGATTGTTTCCCAAAGAGTTTTAAAGACTGATTTTGGCATATCTTTATGTCTTACTATATTGTGAGGTTTTCCAATAAGCTCATCAATAGTGTAACCACTAATTTGCGCAAAAGTCTCATTAGCATAGGTAATAAAGCCTTTTAAATCTGTTCTAGAGATAATTAGCTCAGCCTCTGGTACTTCTGTTTCATAAAATGCGTCAAACCCTACTTGCATCCTTCCCTCCTAAATATCTTTTTTCTTAATATCCCCATAATAAGTAATTTTTTCAGCCCTAAGATCATCATCTAAAAGCATTTGTGGAACTGGATCTTTATTTTCTAGATGAGCTCTTTCTTTATCTAGCTCATCTTCGCTATATGACATCATCATGTCTGCACTTATGACACGAGGGGTAGTTTGTATTTTCTTAAGATGTCTAATCTCATCACTAACACTCTCACCCTCAACTGTAACTATAATCTTTCCAATTTTTTTATCATGAAAATGATAATCACAAAAATCACATTTTTTAAATAATTCCACTAATTCTTCTACATGCTCACTTGAAGCTTGTACTACAATACTAGAAATATTCACGGCATCCTCCAATATAATATATACCTATCATCACTTCCACTAAAAAGCTCATTCTCATTTACAAAGACTATTGAGTTTAGTGTGGTTTTTTGTCCTTTTAAGACATATAATTCTCGTCCACTATTTAAATCATAAATGCCTATATCATTCTCTTCATTTATGGCAATTGCCCCGTATCTTTGACTTGGGCTCATCGCACAGGCATAGATTAGGAAGTTTGTATTGTACCTATCAAAACTCCCAGTATTAACATTGTAAACAATGCTTCTTCTATCTTGTCCAGCAGTAATAACTCTATCTTTATGGAAATCAATATTATATATATTATCTACATTTCCACCCTCTAAAGTTTTCAATCTCTCTCCAGTTTTTGGGTCTAAAATATAGACTCTTCCAGACTCATCAGCTGTTGCTAAAAGAGACTTGTCATCACTAAAAGATAGATCAGAAAAGTGCGATTCAGTTAATTGATGTCTATAAATCTCTTTTTTAGTAGCAATTTCATAAAGAATTATCTCATTACTTAAAAGCGCAATTAATATATGATCTTCATCATAAAACTTTGCCTTTTGTATCATTAATTGATCATCTTCGCTAATTAGCAACTTTTGCTCATCACCTTCAACAATCGCAATGCGCCTGTAGCTTGTAGGGCTTTGCATCATCGCTAGGTAAATCTCTTTTGATTTGATTTTATCGACTGAAAAAACTTTTGGCGGAATGGTTTCCCCCATAAAATCTTCAATGGTTTTAAACTCTACTTTTTTAATAAGCTCTAAAGTTTTATCATCATAAACCTCTAAAGTCCCAGCAGCCGTTCCAGCTATGAGTAAACCTTCTTGGCTTACTAAATCAATAACATTCCCACTTGCCTCAATTTCAGCAACAGGAGAAAGCACCTTTCCCCAGATAGAAACCGCAAAAAAAAGCAGCACAAATAACTTCTTCATCTCTCTTCCCCTTCCATCTTTATGGCATTTGTTGGACATAGATTTACACACATTCCACATCCAGAACAATTTTGATTTACAGTAGGACGATACAGCCCAAAAAAGTCTATAGCTTCTGGTTCGCACACATCCTTACATGCAAAACACATTGTACCCTTCCACCCTATGCATAGAGCTGTTTGGATTATAGCAAAAGCATTGATTTTAAACGGTAAATCTGTATCAAATATCTCATTAGGACAAGCCAGTGCGCACTCTTTACAAAAAGTACAGCCAGAGGATTCAAAATCCAAAAACGGAAGTCCATTTTCATCAAATTTGATAATCTCTTCCTCACAAACCTTGCCACAACTCTTCTCTTCACACTCTGGGCAAAATTTATCAAAAAGCGAAAAATCCTTATAAAAAGGAACTCTAATTGGAATCTTCTTTTTTCTAAAAAGGGGGGAGAGAGCCCCCCTTCTTTTCAAATCAACCACTCTTAGATTCCGTCATTTAAAACGTCTAAAAAGTTTGATTTTGCAATGCCATCTTTATCTCTAAACTCAGGAGAGAAAACATTCTCAACTAATTGAGCATTGCTTGATTGAGGCGCATGGCAAGAAGAGCATACATATCTCTCACCACTTAACTCATCCATTTTATGAACAACAGTGATTACATCAGCTGTGTTATCAACTGCTTTTCCATCATAAATGATGTTACTATCAGAGCTTCCAACTTTTGGTCTAAAAGTTGCAAAGTGAGACTCTGGAACTGGAAGAGTATTTAACGCTTCAGCAAGTCCTGGCATGTGACAGTCTAAACATGCATTATAATCTCTTGTAATTGGCAGCATTCCCTCAACATCGTGAGATATCATTGGAGGTGCATTTTCAAAAGATCTTGCAATTGGTGTTGACTCCCCAGCAGCTGGAGCAACAAATTTTCCTAAATCTGCAACAGTTTTTTCTTCTTCATATAGAGATGTTTTCCTAAGCCCTATCTCATCCTCACTGTATGATTGGGCTACAGCACATCCTGTAGATACAAGCACAGCAATCGCCGCACCTATTAAAACAAGATTTCGCTTTATCATAATCAGACTCCTATCCATGTTGATTAATGTAACTGCGCACTCCAAATGAGAGTGCATTATCTTCGCAAACTTCGATGCATCGTCCGCAGTTTATACATTCACCCATAATTATATCGCCACTGCGCTTGCCAATTATCTCAAGCACATGCTTTTCTGGGCAAATATCTTTACAACGCATACACAAAGTGCAACTTGGCTGATCGTGATGAACACGGATTAAACTCCACTTACTAATAGTAGAGTAAAATCCACCCAATGGGCAGACATGTCCACACCATCCATTTTTAACCGCAAATAGGTCAAACAGAAAGATAGCTAAAACCGCAGCTCCACCCATTCCCATTCCAAAAACGATTCCTCGTTGTAAAATTCCAATTGGGCTTACCACTTCAAATGCCGCTATGCCAGCAATCGCACTAACTACAAGAGTTAATCCCATTACCCAAAAGCGAACATTTCTGCTTAGCCAAACTTTTCTCTCAGTTTTATCAAGAGCTAGTTTTCGTCTAAGCCAATTAGCTAAATCTGTTACAATATTGATAGGACACACCCAAGAACAAAAAGCTCTACCTACTAAACCACCGTAAAATAGTGCAATTAAAACTGCGCCTATAATTACATCTATAGAAACTATTGCACCTGTTGCAAGTATTTGCAGCAAGGCAAATGGATCTGATAGAGGGATAGTACTTAAAAATAGTGAGCTACTTAAGTTCCCTTCTAAAATCTTAATTCCATACGCATTCGCAGCTATGTAGAGTGCAAGAATAAGTACTTGCGATACTCTCCTAGCTATTAGGAATCTATATTTATCATATATTTTACTCATCATACAATCCTCCCTCATTGAGGTAGTCTTGTGGATTTAGTTCACTTCGTTTTGTTACTGTAGTCTCAAGTGGCTTATCTACATCAACTCTACCCTCATCATCGATATCCCAGCCTTTAATGTAGTGGCTACCTATATCACCTTGTGCTATTTCATGCGGTCTTACAAAAATAGCAGGTTTTTCGGTAATACAAGCTCTCTCGCAAAGTCCACAGCCTGTGCAAGTTGAGCTATCTACTACTGGAATTAGGTAGGCGTGCTTACCAGTTCTTTCGTTTCTTCTATACTCAAGCACGATTGCGCTATCTAGTATAGGACATGCCCTATAGCATGCGTCACACTGGATTCCCCAATAAGCTACACAAGCCTCCATATCAACTACAGCTAACCCCATCCTAGCTTTTTCGATTTCAAGTACTTGTTTTCCATCTTTTTCAATAGAAACAAGCTTTTCATCTAATGCGCCAGTTGGGCAAACAGGAACACAAGGGATATCAACGCACATATAGCACGGTATATCTCTTGGAATAAAATATGGTGTTCCTATTGGATTATTATCTCCTGGTTTTGCTAGCATTAGCGTATCGTACGGACAAGCGATAACGCACTGTCCACATCTAATACACATGCTAACAAACTCTTTTTCTGGTCTCGCTCCAGGGGGGCGAAGTATCAGCGGTGCTGCCTTGGCCTCCTCAATATAACCAGTCCACACCATCCCCCCCAAAGCAGACAACCCAACACTTTGAGCCATAAGGCCCATGAATTTTCTTCGTGATGAAATTGGTTGCTTTGTTTTTTTCACGACTTATCCTTATGCTTTATAGACTTTTACAGCGCATTTTTTAAAGTCAGTTTGGCTAGAAAGTGGGCAAGTTGCATCGAGGCAAACTTTATTGATGAAAACTTTTTCATCAAACCAAGGAACATAGATTAATCCTTTTGAAGGTCTATTTCTTCCTCTAGTTTCAACTCTAGCTTTTACTTTACCTCTTCTACTCTCAACCCAAGCCAAATCCCCTTGTTTTAAGCCATACTTAGCCGCATCTTCTTTGTGCATGTAGCAAAGTGCTTCTGGTACCGCACGATAAAGCTCTGGAACTCTCATAGTCATAGTTCCACTATGCCAGTGCTCTAGAATTCTACCTGTACACATCCATAATGGATAAGCGTTATCAGGCATTTCTGGTGGATCCATATATGGTCTAGCAAAAATCTTCGCTTTATTTGCTAAAGATTTTGGTTCTTTATTTGTAATCTCTTTTAAGTTACCAAAAGGCAATGCTTTTGCTAATTTTCCATAGAATGCAAAATCACCAAAATTCTCTTTTCTAGCATATGGGTCATATTTTGAGTTAAATCTCCACTGAGTCTCTTTACCATCAACTACAGGCCATTTAAGTCCTCTAACTCTATGGTAAGTATCAAAGTCAGCTAAGTCATGTCCATGACCTCTACCAAATGTTGCATACTCTTCAAATAGGTATTTGTGAACTAAGAAACCATAACCTTTCCATGGTTTTCCATCACTACCCATAACATTTCTGCTATCCCCTCTTGATTCGGTATCATCATAGCCTTTTCCTACTGGATCATTAACTGAGAACTTTTGAGCTCTTTCATTTCCAAATAGAATTTCAAACATGGTAGTGTCTTCGTTATAGCCCATAGCTTTTGCTTTTCCTATGACATTCTCAAGCTTTGTGCCATCTCTTAGAGTATATTCACCCCATAAGTCTTTAACAGTAAAACGCTTTGAAAGCTCAATCCACTGCCAAGTATCACTCATCGCTTGTCCAACAGGTAAAACTTGTTGTTTCCAAAGTTGAGTTCTTCTCTCAGCATTTCCATATCCACCCCATTTTTCGTAAATCATAGCAACAGGGAGAATTAGGTCAGCTACTTTTGCTGAGATACCTGGGTAAGCTTCTGAACATACAATGAAGTTATCCATCTCTCTTGCAGCTTTAAGCCAGTGGTTTGCGTTAGCAGAGTTTTGCCATGGATTGTTAACATTAACCCATGCAAACTTCATGAATCCATCTTCTAAATCTCTCATGATTTTCATAAAGGGTTGATTTCCTACTGGGTTTAGAGTACCTGCTGGGATTCTCCAACCTTTTTCAGTAATTTCTCTATGTTTTGGATTTACAGTTAACATATCTGCTGGTAATCTATGAGTAAATGTACCAACTTCTCTAGCTGTACCACAAGCACTTGGTTGTCCAGTTAGAGAAAAAGCTCCTGAACCTGGTTTTGCTTGTTTGCCTAGTAAGAAGTGAACATTATATGATAGAGTGTTTACCCAAGTACCTCTAGTGTGCTGGTTCATACCCATTGTCCAGAAAGAGACAACTTTTCTATCTTTTTCTACATATAAATTAGCTAGCTCTTGAAGTTTTGCTTTAAAACTATCTAGTGACTCATCTGGGTCACCCTTAGCAATTTTAGCTACATAGTCTAGTGTATATGGAGCAAGAAACTTTTTGTACTCTTCAAAAGAGATTTCCCAGTGTTTTAATCCAGCTGGTTTGTTTTTCATAACATCTCCAGCTTTGTATCCAAATGGAGCAAGAGCAGGTGCTTCTTTTTCTGAAACAACTTTTTCCATCTCTTTATTTATAATCTCCATCTCTAAAGCTGGGTATTTTCCATCTACAAGTGATTTTTCACCCGCTCTTCTCATTCCATAACCAATGTTTACTGGTTGAGAAGTAAAGATGATGTATTTGTTAACAAAATCCCAATCAATAGCATCTGGATTATTGTAAACAATCTCTCTTGCAACATAGTTCCAGATAGCAAGATCTGTTTGAGGTGAAAAGATGATCTCTGTATCAGCTAAGTCTGAACATCTATGTGTATAAGTTGATAGGTTGATAACTTTAACTCTATCTGGATCAGTTAGTTTTCTATCACTAACTCTTGACCAAAGGATTGGATGCATCTCTGCCATGTTTGCACCCCAAGTGATGATAGTGTCTGTTAATTCAATATCATCATAACAACCTGATGGCTCATCGATTCCAAATGTTTGGTAAAAACCAACAACGGCAGATGCCATACAGTGGCGTGCATTTGGATCTAGTGCATTAGATCTAAATCCACCTTTCATCATCTTTTGAGCAGCATACCCTTCCATGATAGTGTATTGTCCTGAACCAAATACACCAACACCCTCTGGGCCACTTGCTTTAAGTGCTTTTTTGATGTGAGTTTCCATCTCATCAAAAGCTCTTTTCCATGAAACAGGTTGAAATTTGCCCTTTTTGTCAAATTCACCTTTACTGTTAACTCTAAGAAGTGGTTGAGTTAAACGATCTGCTCCGTACATGATTTTTGCATTAAAGTATCCTTTAATACAGTTCAAACCACGATTAACTGGAGCTGCAGGGTCTCCCTTAACTGCAACGATCTTTTGATCTTTTGTAGCAACCATGATCCCACAACCGGTACCACAGAAACGACATACAGATTTATCCCAACGCCAGCCAGACTCTGCTTGCGTAGCAGCAGCCTTGACTTCCTGAGGAACAGCAATGCCTACAGCTGCCGCAGCACTAGCCGCCGCAGATGTCTTTAGAAAGTCTCTTCGTGAAAGCGACATGAAAACCTCCTGAATTGTTTGGTTACGCTGATGATTTTATCCAGATGTGGGTTTTTTAGCTATGACTTAAGTCAAATTAAGAAGTTTTTAATTAGTTTTATTTTTTAATATTTTTTTCATCAAAATAGATTTTTCTAATAATAGTAAAATTATATGTAGTTATAAAGCCCTAAATATAGGGCTTTAATAATTATATATTTTTAAAAATTTAGTTAAGATTTTAAATAGAATTTTAATAAAAACTAATGATTCTCAAAATTAAAAGGTTTTTTATGTCACTTTTCTTGACTATCGCTACCATTTTCAAAATTTATCGCTTTAGTGATAGAATTTAAGTTCTCTTTTAACTTTTTTAACATTTTTGTTACATGGAGTAAATTCTCACTAGACTCAAAAGCTATATCTTCAGTTTGATTTACACTTTGATCTAATTGCCTTCTTGTGGCTTCATCTAATTTTAAATCTATTATCATACCTTCAATATCTTCTGATAGCGCTTGAAGCTCTCCTATGGCTCTTTCAGCTCTTTTTACCGCGTCTTCAGAATTATTCATAGCCGAGCTAACTTTATTTATGTAAGTTTGCAGGTATGATGAAGCTTCTTGTAATTCAGCTTCCATCTCTTCTTTTATCTCTACTTTTCCAGCTGTTGCATCATTAGTATTAGCTAATCTTCTAGCTTGCTCTACAAAACTATTTATATTTTTTCCAATATCTCTAGCTATTGTAAATGCGTATAAAATTATCACTAAAGCTAAAGCAGCAGCTAGGTAGAGAAAGTTTAAAAATAGTTGATTTTTTCGCTCACTATGCTCAGTATAGAGCCATACTGCTTCATCCATGGCATCTAGGATTTTTACATTACTTTGGTTTATATATTCAATTGATTGATTTATGCTATCTTCCACCTCTAAAAGTTTTAAAATATATTTTTCAAAATCCTCCCACTTTTCCAAAGAGATTTTTAAAAGTGCGTGGAGTTCTGTATCTTTTTTTAACTCACTATCATTTACAAAAAGTCTTAGAGTTTCATCATACTTTGTTTTAGCAGCACTAAAGAGTAAAAAATCTTCTTGATTATCTGTTCTTAAATATCTTTCAATAGAGAGTCCCATCCTTTGAGTAAGCATCCTTTGTCTTCCAGAAAGATCTATATATATAGCTTGCAAATCCCTTTTTACCATCTCTTTTACGATAATATCAGACATATTTAGTAGGTTTTCTATACGCCTAGAAAGAATCTCTTTTTCACTTTTTACGCTTAAAATACCATGCTTAATTCTCTCTATCTCCTCCTCAAAAGGCTTCCATCTTGTAGCTACTTCATCTAGTTTTTTCTTAATGACACTATTTTGAGGGCCATAGATACCTCTATCTTTATTTCCAAATCTAAGATCATTTAAATTATTTTTAAAAAGATTTTTAGCTGCGTCAAGTGCCCTAAAATCATGTCCATCACGATGTCTTAAGAAAAAAAGCTCTTTACTCATTTTTTGAGTAAGCATTCTCTCTTTTCCAGCAATATTTATAATTAGTGAATCTTTTTTTGACTTTTCATTCATAGATACTGTAAGCGCAATGATAGAAAAAATCATTAACGAAAGTAGCAGCCCGATGCCCTTTATTTTTGAACTAATTTTTGTCCGTTTCATCAACTCTTCCTACTTAAATATTTCATACAAGGCTTCAATATCTTTTACTATAACGATATTTTTTTCAACCAAAATGGCACCATTTCTTGTAAGTTTTCTTAAAATCCTAGATAGCGTTTCTGGCTGGATATGTAGTTTATATGCAATTTCATGTTTTTTAAGTCTATTAAACTCTTCTAAATCAGTTGCTAACATGTGAGCAACTTTAGCCGTTCCATCAAAAACAATATCACGGTTGATAATACATTGAAGCTCTGAAATGGTTAAAAGAGCTTCTTTTAATACTCTTTTCATTAACTCATTTGATGAGTTTAAAATTTCTCTAAAGCTTCTAGATTCAAAGTTAATGACTAAACTTTTTTTGGTAAATTCAGCATTTGCATAACAGACAAAGCGCCCCTCTTCACAAAATTTAGCCACATCAAAAACAAAACTATTCTCTTTAAGTTGATAAAGAAAGATTTCATTATCAAATCTATCTACTTTATAAAACTTAAGTCCACCCTTGATTACAAAATAGAGATTATCGCTTTTTTCTTTCTCATAATAAAGAATCTCTCCTTCATTGTACTCTTTAAGGTAAGAGCACTCTTGAAGCCTTTGCAGTATCTCTTCTTCAAGACCAGAAAAAAAAAGAATTGTTTCTAAAAAAGCACTATCATAATGCACTCTTTTAATCCTTTCAAAATTTTCATAGTTGGCAGATGGCCATTCTATCAAAACTTTGTTTTAAGCTAAGTTATTTGCTAAAAGTGGCTTGTTCTATGATTAATGGATAGACATAACCTGATCCAAATGATTTATCTACACTTAAGGTACCTTTTACAGTTACTACATCCCCTACTTTTGGGCTCTCTTTAGAAGTTGCAACTACTCTTCCAACTGGCTCGCCTTCATTTGGCACACCTGTTCCATCTTGTAAGTGAATCCAATTTCTATCTAAAATGTTTTTTGACACTTTGGCAACTTTGGCTCTAAATAAAATCTCTTTACCATTTAAGCTATCTTTTTTATCTTGTATCTCTTTTAAACTAACTGTTTTATTAGTAGCAAAAGGCGACTTTTCTAAAGGCTCTGTCATAAAATCTACATTTTTACTCTCTTCTATATCAGTTCTAAAGTAAATTGTGTTTGTAAATATTACATTTTCAAAGTCCCTATTTAAAGCCTCAGAGTGATACTTTTCATATGAGAGATCCTTTTCAAATCTTATCCAAGCTCCAATAGGCAGCTCTATCCTACTTGTAACTACCCAGTACTCTTTATCTTCATTTTTTACCCCTAGGTAAGTGTATGATCCTGCATTAATTAACTCTGTAATTTTAGCCTCGTAAGTCTCTTTTCCAAACAAAACTCCAGACAACATTAGTAGTGAAATTAAAATTTTTCTCACTAAAACTCCTTTTTTATTTGATTTTTATTGCGTAAAGCAAATATATATAATACAAAAATAGCACAAACAACTACATATATCCAAAGTGGAATTGGTACAGGATCTCCTTTTGCATATGAATGAAGTCCTGCTAGATAAAAATTTACTCCAAAATATGTCATTAAAATTGAACCAAATCCAAGTAAAGAAAAGAGTGCAAAATTTAAGATGCAGTAGTATTGTTTGATTAATCTATAGTGTGTTATTGCTGTATATAAAGCAATGGAAACAAAAGTCCACGTCTCTTTAGGGTCCCAACCCCAGTACCTTCCCCAAGACTCATTTGCCCAAATACCGCCAATGAAATTTCCAATTACAAGTAAACTTAACCCAATGATTAATGAAATCTCTACTATGTACGCTAAATATTTGATTTGATTATAGTTAATTTTAATTTTTCTTGATATGGCATATAGAGTTAATATTAGTGCGCCAACTATCGCACTAAGGGCTAAAAATCCATAACTTGCCGTGATTATTGAGACATGAATGCTTAACCAAAATGAGTCTAAAACTGGCACTAATGGAGTAATCTCAGGATCAATTCCCCCTAAATGCGCAACAAATGCAAAAATACCAGCCATAAACAAAGCTGCTCCAAGCCCTAAAAATGAGCGTTTAAAAAGAATAAGTCCAGCTAGTGCGCAAGACCAAGAGATATAGATGATAGACTCATAAGTGTTGCTCATTGGAATAAAACCAGATATATACCATCTGCCTAAAATGCCAGCCGTATGAACCGTAAAAAGCAAAATAAATATGAAATATATGGCTGAATTTGTCCATTTTGGTATTAGTTTTTTCTTTAAAATTTGCGTAAAACCTAATAAAAGAGTTAAAAAACCAAACAATATATACCATTTAATAAGTGAAGAAAAAACCTTTAAATCATTAAGTAAAAGTTCAATTTTTAGCTTTGTAGCATCTATATAGTTTTCATTTCCAAATTTTTTAGCGTGGGCGTCTATGGACTCTAAAGGTTTAATGGCTTGTTTAAAATCTCTTTCAAAAACAAAATCCATAAACTTCATCACCTCTTTACTTAAAAACTCTTCACTCTCATTTGTGGGATTTTTAAAGATTTCATCCACACTTTTCCAAGGAGCACTCCAATCTAGGCTATCAGGAAAAAGCTTGAAAAAGAGTCCATAAAAAGTCATTAAAGTGATATTTAGCCTCTCATCAACTGCTATTAAATCTTTTTCAAACTCGCCTCTTTTGCTTGGTGAAGTTTTTAATGCTTCATTTACTAATAGTTCTAATTTATAAGTTTGTCCTTCAAAAAAATCATCAAATTTAGCCAATTTTTCGCTTTTTTCTAATCCTACAATCTCTTTTAATTCTTTAGTTTTTATCTTTATGATGGGGATATGTTTCCATAATCTTTGATGAGTAAACATTCCTAATACAAGCTGGTTTGCGCTAAGTCCATAAAGAGAATCTTTGCCACTAATTTTATACATTATCTCTTTACAAAGCGTATCCATAGGCTTCATTCTTCCGCTTCTTGATTGGACGGTAAGTTTTGAGAATTTTTTTGAAAGCTCCACTGAGTTATCTTTTAAATCTTTTAAATAAACCTCTTCATAAGTAGAGCCATAAAGGGCGCTATATGGTAAGGTTAAAAGAAGTACCGTTAAAGCTGTAAGTTTTTTCGTCTTTTTTATCAATGTTTGTAGTCTGCTTTTTGGATCTAAAATATTTAAAATTAAACCAAGAAATAAAAGTGCATATCCAATATAAGTTGGAATTTTTCCTGGATCTTTATTTATCCAAAAAACTGCCTCATCCTCGCTAAAACTACTTTGATATATTGCGTATTTTTCAACTCTTAATGGCTTATTCATAGATATATTATAAATTTTATCTTTAATTTTAATATCGCTAGAATAGCCTACTGGTGCATACCCTCCAGGATAATAATTAGTTTTAAACTCTTTTAAAAGGATGGAAAAAGGAAGATTTAAAGGAGTTGGACCATATCCTATTTTAATCTCACCTTGATTAAAACTTACAGTGCTTTTCTTAGGCTCTTTTTGAAACTCTTCATTTAAGCTTATCTTTTTTTTCTCACCCTTAAAAGCTAATTCAATCTCAAGCTCACTCTTTGTAGCCAAACCCTCTTTTAATACTCTTGCTTCTATTAGTTTTAAGTTAATTTTTTCGCCATTTAATATTACAGTTTTATCTAATCTATTTTTCCACGCATTTGCTCTAAAAGCAATATTTACTTTCTCACTTTTCTTATCTTTAATAAACTCAATTTGAATATAAGGCTCACTAC
>JAAYLJ010000182.1 GCA_012521935.1 Campylobacteraceae bacterium
ATAGCCTAAAACCATGAGAGAATCTTTTGTTTTCCACTCAAGTTCTATCTCATGATATTTTAGTGATGAAGCTAAGATACTACAAGCTTTTTCACAAGCTTCAACAACTTCAAACAACTCTTTTGTTAAATTTTTTTTAGAAAAATTTGTGATAACTTCTACTTTTTCATTAATTAAATTTAAAGATATTGGCTCTCTAGGAGTTCCAAAAGCTCTATTTTCTGGGCAAAAAGGGATAAAATTTACAAATGAAGAGAGTTTTTTTAAAACATATTCACTGCTTTGATCTTTTCCATCATATCTAACTACATTACCTAAAAGACATGAAGAGATTGCAATGTTCAAATGAGCTCTTTCAGGATTTTTATATTTTCTTTTATCTCTCTTGGCTCATACACAGCTTTTACTATGCTAATTAAATCTGCATCTTTAAGTAAAGAAATATTTGTCTCATTAATGCCACCAATGGCGCAAATGGGGATTTTTAACTCTTTTTTTGCCCTTTTTAAAAGCTCTAAGGGAGCTTTTTTTGCATCTGGTTTGGTTGATGAGGGGAAAAATGAACCAAATGCTACATAGCTAGCACCTTGACTTTGCGCTAAGATGGCTCTTTCTAAATCATCATAACATGAAACACCAATGATTTTATCTGGTAAAAGTTCTCTAGTTTTAATTAAGCTCTCATCCTCAATCCCAATATGCACACCATCTGCATCAATCTCTTTGGCTAAATTAACTCTATCGTTTATGATAAAAATGGCGCCATATTTTTTGCATATTTGTTGGATGTTTAAAGCTTTTTCTAAAAGCTCTTCATCTTTACTGTTCTTATCTCTTAACTGCACCACTTTAACCCCAGCTTTTAAAAGCTCTAACACCTTAGATTCAAGCTCTAAAAAAGGTGTATATCTCTCATCTGTTAGTGCGTACAAGCCCTTAAGTTGCACTATTTCCCCCAATTTTATGAGCCAAAGGCCCTGGCCCTTTTCCTAAATTTGGCGCATTTAATATGGCTTCATATATGAATTTTTTAGATATTTTTATAGCATCTTCCAAACTCTTTCCAAGAGCTAAATTTGAAGCAATGGCAGTTGAGTAAGAGCAGCCACTTCCATGCAAGTTTTTTGTCTCAAGCTTTAAAGATTCAAAATCAACCACCTTTCCATCAGGATAATAAAGCCTATCTAAACTATGGCCATTTTTTACAAAGTGTTTGATTAAAACTGGAGATGGGGCGTCAACTCTTAACTCTTTACCAAAAAGAACGATTGCCTCTTTTTGATTTGGAGTGATTAGAGTTGCGTATTTAAACAGTTTTTTTAACTCCTCCACCGCATCAATTTCAAGTAGATTTGCCCCAGCTTTAGACAAAAACACAGGATCTAAAACAACAGGAAGATTAACTCTTTCTAAAAATGAGCCAAGAGAGCTAATGAGTTCTTTATTAAAAAGCATTCCAATTTTAATAGCATCAATCCTAAAATCACTCATTATCATCTCTATTTGATCGTGCAAAAACCCAACTGAAACTGGCTCAATACTCTTAACACCAGTTGTATTTTGAGCAGTTAAAACAGTAATGGCAGTTGTGCTAAAAACACCAAAGGCTTCAGCTGTTTTTATGTCAGCTTGAATGCCAGCCCCTCCACTTGAGTCGCTTCCTGCAATGATTAGCAAAGTTTTCAAGTCTTTCTCCTTTGTTTGTAAAATTCTATCTTTTTATTTCTAATGATTAACATAAAGAGATATTTAAGCTTAAATTAATTGACATATGTAAAAAATAAGCATATACTTTTACATATGTAAAGGAGAGCTAAATGAAAAGAGTAGCCATAGCTAGTGGCAAAGGTGGAACAGGAAAGACGACAATTTCAACTAATTTGGCAACTTTTCTAGCTAAAAATGGCGAAGATGTGATTTTGGCAGATGCGGATGTAGAAGAGCCAAATGCTTCTTTATTTTTAAAACCAAACTTTACTAAAACCATTGAAGCTAAAAAAGCTCATCCTGTTTGGGAAAATGAGAATTGTACTTTATGTGGGGACTGCGCGAAACATTGTCACTTTAATGCACTTTTAGCGCTTCCAAGTGAGATTTTGATTTTTCCAAATCTTTGTCATAGCTGTTATGCTTGTAGCGAGCTTTGTCCTACTAACTCTTTACCTATGAAGGAAGCAAGAATTGGCGAGATAAACATGGGAGATAGCTATGGTGTGAAGATAATTGAGGGCAAGCTTGATGTAGGGCAAGAGATGGCTACAGCATTGATTGCTCAAACTTTAGAAAAGGCTTGTGAGAGGGCTAAAAAAGACTCAATCCTTATTTACGACTCTCCCCCTGGTACTTCTTGCTCTTTTGTAGAAACCATAAAAGAGTGCGACTTTGTCATTTTGATAACTGAACCAACTCATTTTGGGTTAAATGATTTAAAAATTGCGATAAAAACTTGCAAGGCGTTAGATAAAGAGTGCGGAGTTGTGATAAATAGATTTAGTGTTGGCTCTTTAAAAATAGAGGAGTTTTGTGAGAATGAAAATGTAGAGGTTTTAGGCAAAATTGAGCACTCACAAGAGATTGCAAAATCTTATGCTAAGGGCGAATTAATACACTCTAATTTAGAAGTTTTTAAAAACGCACTTGAAAATATTTGGGAAAATACAAGGAAAAAATTATGAAAGAGATAGTGGTTATCTCAGGCAAAGGAGGTACAGGAAAAACATCTTTTAGTGCAGCATTTGCCAAGCTAAATAACACAAATGCGGTAGCGTATGATTGTGATGTTGACGCGGCAAATTTACATATGCTTTTAGGCTCTTCATTTGAAAATGAAGTAGATTTTAAAAGTGGGCATGAGGCAAACATAGCTCAAGAGGAGTGCATTACTTGTGGAAAATGTATGAGAGTTTGTAGGTTTGGCGCGATTGAATTTGTGGGGGGAAAATATATCGTAAAGCCTTATTCGTGTGAGGGCTGTCACTACTGCGCTACTATTTGTCCAACAGGTGCGATTGAAATGGAGCTTAAAACATCAGGGCATAGTTACTGCTCAAAAACAGATTTAGGACAAACTCTTGTCCATGCAAAGCTTGCAATTGGGGCTGAAATGTCTGGAAAACTGATAGCTCACACAAAAGAAAGAGCTAGAGTTGCAGCAAAGAAGGAGGGGACAAAATATTTAATAGTAGATGGAAGCCCTGGGATTGGGTGTCCTGTGGTTTCATCTTTGAGTGGGGCAAATTTGGCTCTGTTTGTAGCTGAGGCTAGCATTTCAGGTTTTCATGATTTAAAAAGAGTGCATAAACTTACTAAAACTTTCAATATCCCATCAGTTATGATAATTAATAAGAGTGATTTAAATGATGAGATAAAAGAAGAGTTAATCAAGTTTGCAAAAGAAAATGAAGTGGAAATTGTAGGAGAGATGGAGTACAAAAAAGAGGTTTATG
>JAAYLJ010000183.1 GCA_012521935.1 Campylobacteraceae bacterium
ATTACAGTAAATAAAAATACAGTTCCAGGAGAGACAAGAAGTCCTTTTGTAACCTCAGGTGTAAGACTTGGCTCACCTGCTCTTACAGCTAGAGGCATGAAAGAGGAGGAGTTTAAGACAATTGCTGGATTTATAGCTGATGTGTTAGACAATATAGAAAATCAAAAAGTACAACAAGAGATAAAAGAGAAGGTAAAATCTTTGGCAAGCAACTTTAAAATTTATGATCAAGCGACATATTAGGATTTGATATGCTGCCCATAGATACATCATTAATTAAGATTATAAAAGATCATTACTGGATTAAAAGAGATCAAATAGTAAGAAAAGTTGAGCATAAAGGTAGAACTTTTTTTGATAAATATGAGTTAATCAATGAGCCAATTACTCACACTTTAGTAAAAGAGCATGAGGCTGGCAATATAACCATTGCTCACTCCCTTATAAATAAGCATGATAAGGTAGAGAATATTGTTTTTGATTATAATGGTAGAAATACAGAGCGTTTTTGGCATAGGGCACAGTTATTGCTTAGAGAAGAGGGGTTTATAAACTTTAGCGCATATGAGAGTAAAACACCAGGGCATTTGCATCTTTATGTTCATAAAGGGCACACAACCTTGCAAGAAGCTTATCAGATAGCCTCTATGCTCTCCATGAAACTTAGTCAAAGATTGCCTAGAGAGTGGAGAATGTTTCCAAACCCTGATTTACCTAGAGAGTTTAACATTTTGGCACTACCATATACTTTATACCAAAAAGAAAGAGGCGCTTCTTGGTCAAAGCATATGTAGAAAAAGGAGACTAGATGGAAGATAAAAATGAGTTGAGTGACATTGTTTTAGAAAAAGATGATGACTCACAAGGGGTTAAATTAAAGCGCATCTTAGTTATTGCCGCAGTGCTAGTACTTCTATTTCTAGCGGTTTTAATAATAATGAGAGCATTAAATAAACCTGCTTCAAGCCAAGAGGCTAGATTAGTTTTGCCACCAGAGCCAAAAAGTGTTGAAACAAAGATAGATGAACCTCTTTTTGAACAAGTTCCCATCATTGAAGAGGAAGAAGAGAGCTTTGAGGATATGGTTAAAAAACTAAAAGAAAAAGAGATCCAAAGAACTAAAGAGCAAGAGAAAACTTTGGAAGAAAAACAACCTGAGCCTAAAGAGATAGTAAGTGCAGATAAGCCTGTTTTAGAGCCAAAGGAAGTAGTTGTTCCAAAAAAAGAAGAAGCAAAACCAAAAGAGGTAGCAGCTCCAAAAAGTGTTGATGGAAAAACTGCAAAAGGCTTATATGTGCAAGTTTTATCAACATCAAAAGTTTCTCCTAGTAGCTCATTTTTAAAAACACTTAAAGATAAAGGATATGAATACACTCTTTACGATACGGTGATAAATAATATTCCTTACACTAAAGTTTTAATTGGCCCTTTTGATGGCAGTAGTGCAAAAGAGAATTTAGCCAAAATTAAAAAAGATGTGACTGATGGTGCATTTATGTATGAAGTAAAATGATGATAGTTAAGAGTTTTCTTTTTGATGAATTAACTCCAATATCTATTTTTCATAAACTCTCTAAGTTGTTTAAAGAAGAGTTTGGAGCTTTGTTTGAGAGTGCTATAAATTCTGAATCTGGCAATTTTAGCTATCTGTTTTTTGGAACAAGGGAGAGAGTTTTCCTAAAAGATGGTAAAACTTTCCACTTAGATGAGATGGGAGAGTTAAATGAGATAAGTGAAGATCTCTTTATTTACTTAAAAAAAAGATATAAAAATATAGACAACTCTTACTATAAAAAGATTGCAAAAGAGCACAATATAGGCTTTACTGATGGTTTTATTGGGTATGTTGGATATGAGTGTGTAAAAATATTTGAGCCAACTTTAAAAAAAAGTATGGATGGATTAAAAGATCCAGTCCAAATTGCAGATCTTGATTTAATTAGACCCAAAATAGTCTTAGCCTTTTCTCACAAAGCAAACAAGCTAACCATTCTTTCATTTTGTGAAGAGATGAAAGAAAAGATTGAAAAAATTTCTTTAGCGCTGTACGAGCCACACCTTCATACTCCTTTAATAAAAAGCGAAATAGATCCCGCAAAGGGTTCATTTGCCATAAGCAAAGATGAGTTTATGAAAAAAGTTGAAGAGTCAAAAAAACTCATTCAAGATGGTGATATATTTCAAATATTAATTTCAAATAGATTTACCCAGTACTCCAAAATAGATTATTTAAGTTTTTACAGGGTTTTAAGAAGTAAAAACCCATCCCCGTATATGTTTTTATTAAACTACACTACCCACGCCATTGCTGGGAGTTCGCCTGAAGTTATGGTTGGGTTAAAAGAAGGCAATATAATTTTAAGACCAATAGCAGGAACTAGAAGAAGAGGCAAAGATGTAGACGAAGATAGAGCTTTTGAAAAAGAGTTAAAAGAGGATGAGAAAGAGAAAAGTGAACATGTAATGCTCATAGATTTGGGCCGAAATGATGTAAACAGAGTTGCTAAACCTGGAAGTGTGGAAGTTACTGATGTGATGAGAATAGAGAGATATTCTCATGTAATGCACATGGTTAGCGATATTGAAGGAAAATTAAAAGAAGACTCTGATATGTTTGATCTATTTAAATCCACCTTTACTGCTGGCACAATGACAGGTGCGCCAAAAGTAAGAGCTATGGAGCTTATAGCTAAGTTTGAAGGTTTAAAAAGAGGGTTTTATAGTGGCGCGGTTGGTTATTTTGGTTTTGATGGAAATATGGATAGCGCTATTATGATTAGAACTTCATACTTAGATGATGAAAAGATTTTGTTTCAAGCTGGAGCTGGAGTGGTGGCTGATAGCAAGCCTGAGCTTGAGTTTTTAGAAGTTAAAAATAAATTAGCTGCTCTTATGAGTTCACTAGAGGATTTAAAAAAATAGTGAAACTATACGCAGTTTTTGGAAACCCCATTGAGCACTCTTTGTCTCCTAGAATGCACAATCTAGCCTTTGAATTTTTTAAAATTAATGGAGCTTACATAAAAGATAGGCTAATTGATGGCTCAAAACTTTTAGAAAGATTTGATGAACTTAAGTTAAGTGGTGCAAATGTGACTGTTCCACATAAAGAGAGTGCTTTTAAAGCTTGTGATGAAGTAAGGGGGATTGCTAAAAAAGTAGGTGCTGTAAATACCATAGTTAAAGAAAAAGATAAAATCATTGGCTACAATAGCGACGCTTTAGGATTTTTAAACTCATTAAAGGATTTTATAACTCCCAAAAAAACACTTATCTTAGGAGCTGGAGGAACAGCAAAAGCCATAGCTCACGCGCTAAATGAGTCAAACTTTAAAACTACTATATTAAATAGATCCAAAAATAGATTAGATTATTTTTTAAATTTAGGTTTTGAGTGTTTTAGTCATGAAGATTTTTTAATGGATGAGTATGATTTAATTGTAAATACCACACCAGCAGGTTTAAATGATGATTTTTTGCCTTTAGATGAGAGTGTTTTAGTGAAGATTTTAAGTAAAGCTAGTGCGGTTTATGATGTGATTTATGGAAAAAACACACCTTTTATCAAAAAAGCAAAAGAGTTTAACCTCTTAACTAAAGATGGAGAAGATATGCTTGCTTATCAAGGGGCTATTGCTTTTATTCTTTTTAACTCAAATAGTTTAAATGAAGACAAAATTGTTAATGTAATGAAAGAGGCTCTTAAACTTCCTTCCTTTCATTAAGAGCTTTGACTAATGAGAGAGTATCTACATTTTCTAACTGAACCCCAGTTGGGATTCCTTGAGCAATTTTACTAAAATTAACCTCGCACTCTTTTAGTTTTTCTTCAATATATAAAATGACTCCATCGCTAGAAAGCCCTGGAGTTAGCGCAAATATTATCTCTTTAATAGCGCTATTTTCCACCCTATTTTTTAATTTCATAGCCTCTTCTTCATTTACATTTTCTAAAACATAATATCTACCTACAAAGGCTTCGTTCTCTTCTAAAATAAGTATATCTTTTGGGCTTTCAACTATACACAAAAGTGAAGTATCTCTACTTTTATCTAAACATATATCACAAATCTCATCCTCACTAATCCCTCCACACTCTGCGCATCTTTGAAGAGATCTAACCGCTTTTTCAAGAGTGTGTGCAAGCTTCATGGCACTAAAAGGATCTTTTAACACAAGATGAAAAGCAAATCTTTGTGCTGATTTTTTACCCACAGTTGGAAGTGCCAAAAAAGCTTCAACTAAATTATGAAATGAGTCTAATTTATATTTCACTATTCCTCTTTTTTCTCTTTTTTTCTTTCATTTTAAAGTCTATACAAAATTTATGTATTTCATTTTTATAGCGGTACCTTAATTCAAAACCGTGTAATTCTAAAATATTTTTCACAATATAAAGTCCAAGTCCCATCCCTTTTTTACCCTTGCTTGCAGTTGTAGTGAAGGCTTCATAATAGTGCTCAATTGGATATTCTAGTGGTTTTGAGCTACTGCTTATACAAAGCATATTTTTTGTAAAAGAGAGTCTTACTTTTTTATCATCTGAGTATTTTAACCCATTATCTAATAAATTTTTAATTGCCAAAGTCATTAAACCAAAATCAACTACAATGAGAGGATTTGACTCTAAACAGATATTTACCCTAGAGTAAAGCTGCTCCTCTTCAAGCATTAAAAGATCGGTTGCTTGCTCAACAACTAGCATCAAAGGATACTCTTTTTTTTCTAGCGCGTAGCTTCTAGAGACTAACTGCTCTATTTTAGAGAACTCATTTATTAGTAGATCCAATCTTTCAAAAATACCCACTAACCTATTTTTCTCT
This sequence comes from Campylobacteraceae bacterium, assembly GCA_012521935.1. GTDB lineage: Bacteria > Campylobacterota > Campylobacteria > Campylobacterales > Campylobacteraceae > JAAYLJ01. The sequence goes on from JAAYLJ010000183.1 coordinate 4,824, forward strand.
ACAACACTTTCCACCATCTCTGAAACAATGCGCCCCTTCCCGATGGGAGTTTTAAGCTCATGCATAATGGTTCTTAAAAAAAGCTGCCTTGAGCGGATTAAATCTCTTATCTTTTTAACAGCCTTATCAAACTCATTTGCCACCTCAGCTATCTCATCTTTACCATCAATCTTGCACTCTACATCCATATCTCCACTTGCAAAGCGCCTAATGCTTCCACTTAACTCTTTTAAAGGACTTATGCTTTTAATTATTGATACATACATCGACATAAGAAGAACTAAAGCTAAAGCAAAACCAACCCATAAAAAATCATTTGCTTGTTTGCCGCTTTGGTTTTCTAAAAGAATTCTAACTGAAGCGCCATCAACTAAGAGGTAAAATCTATTGTTGTAAACTATTGAAGATAAAGAGCCAAGTTGTGTCATCCTATGAAAGCTAATCTCTCCATCTTCCAAAACTGAAACCATTAAATTGCGGTTTTCTACCTGTTTTAATCCAAAATGTCTAAAAAAAGCTTCTAAATCCCTTGGTGGTGTATTGTTTTGATATAGTCGAAATAGATAATTAATGGCTTGAAACTGTCTTTCTTGCATATTTTCTAAATTGTATCTAGTTTGCATCTTAGCTAAAAGAAGAAATAGCAAACAAATTAAGATAAAAGTGAAACTAAATATAAAAGTAATTCTACTATTTAAAGAGTGTCTATTCATCCAAGTAGTTTATATCCTATTCCTCGTACTGAGTGTATATGTTGTGGGTTTTTGGAACTCTCTCCAATCTTCGCTCTTAATCTACCTATGATTACATCTAAGCTTTTTGAGCCTTTATCTTTTAAAGATTTACAATTATAAACTAACTGCTCTCTAGAGATGGAGTAGCTATGTTGTTTGATTAAATATGAGAGTATTTCATACTCTGCAGGAGTTAAAACAAGAGGCTCTTCTTCATAAAAAATTTGATGTCTTTTCTCATCTACTCTAAATTTTGTCTCAATTTCAGGGGTTTTTGGTTCACTGGTTTTTTTATATCTTCTAATTAAACTAATAATTCTTGCATGCATCTCTTTTGGATCATAAGGCTTTGGTAGATAATCATCCGCTCCTAATTGCAGTCCAACTACCTTGTCGCTTACATCGCTTCTAGCTGAGGAGATAATGATTGGAATGTCATATTTTTCTCTAATCTCTTTGCAAACATCAAGACCATCCATTCCTGGAAGAGTCAAATCTAAAATCAATAAATCATATTTTTTTATACCTGCACTTAAACCCAAAAAAGGATCTTCATAGTTTGTAACTTTGATATTATATTTACTTAAATATTCAGCTAAAATCTGTGCAAACTCTGGATCATCTTCAATCATAAGTATATTTATCATTAAAAAACCACCTCGTATTTTAGGGGGACTAGCCCCCAAAACTTAATCTATCTTCTTTGCATTTGCATATTTTTTACCCAAAGTTCTCTTTGCTCTGGAGTTAAGATATTATATAGTTTTTCCATATAATTTGCCTTAATTAAGGCTTTGTTTTTAGATCTATCACTGCTTGCTTTAATGAAAGCATCCTTGTTAAACCCTTTTTCATTAAATGCTTTTTGCATTGGTCTTGAATTAAAATCCATACTTTTTAATCTCTCAAGTCTCATTTGAGTTTTTAAAATGTTTACTTCATGAATTTGCTCTGGAGTTAAATTTAAAAAGTTAAAAATCCCCTGCTCTCTTGCAAACCCATGCTTAGAGTTACCTCTTTTATGAAAGCTACCTTTGTTATAACCCTTGTTCATCTTTTGCCCCATTTGCATATTTGCATTTCCAAAACTTTGCGCCTGAGGAAACATGCCACACTCTCCACCCATTCCTCTTTGACCATATCCGCCATAAGCTAAAGCTGAAGTTGCTGTTAAAGCACCCATTAAAGCCACTAAGGCTATCTGTTTTCCTATTTTCATTTTTGCTCCTTTAAATTATTTATGATGAAATGATATAGGCTTTGTTTAAACAGTATTTAACGCTCTCTTAACCATTTGTTACTAGAAAAGTTGAGAAATATATATTTTTTAGGTAAAATACCCCTCTTCAAACTACTTATTTTCTAGGAAAAAGATTTGGAAATGGACTATTATGAAATTTTAGAAATATCAAAAAATGCAAATGGTGATGAGATTAAAAAAGCTTATAGAAAGCTAGCCCTTAAATATCATCCAGACCAAAATCAAGGCGATAAAAAAGCAGAAGATAGATTTAAGCTTATAAATGAAGCTTATCAAGCTTTAAGTGATCCAGAAAAAAGAACACTTTATGATAGGTATGGAAAAGAGGGGTTAGATTCTCAAGGTTTTAGACACTACTCTAATCAAAACTATGAAGATATCATGGATGATTTAGGCTCTATATTTGAATCTGTATTTGGCTCAAGCTTTAGTGGTCATGGA
>JAAYLJ010000023.1 GCA_012521935.1 Campylobacteraceae bacterium
AGGAAAATATCATTCCAAGTCCATCTAGTCTAAAAGAGAAAGTAAGACCAATGCTTTTTATCCAAACCCAAGATTGGATAATGGTTTTTCCATCAAAAACATTTACACTTAAATGAGATAGTAGTACCAAACAAATTGCCGCTACAAAGCCTGCCCCCCACGCACTTGTAATGCGATGGGCTTTAGCAAGATATGCAACTATTCCCGCTCCAAAAAAAGGAAAAAGAGCCACTAATGGCAATCCTATCAATTCTAAAGTCATAAACACCTGCCAAAAATTTTCTTTGAGAAAAAATCATTATAACTATTTTTCTTTAAATCAACCAAAAACCATGCCATAAAGCCACTAAGGTTAAGAAAAAATTTATTTTATAACCTCATATTTTTTAATGAAAAAGGCGTGAAGCCAAAGAGAAAAAAGCATAACTAAACTACCAATTATTAAAAAAAGAAGATTTGTAGGCTTATCCCAAATTAGTAAATTTACTAAAAGTCCTGCTGGGATTAAAGCATTGTTCATTATGGCTAAAGTGCCTGCATAAACCAAGCAAGCTACCCTATTCCACATAAAATATCCAGCCCCAGAAGCAACAATCCCTAACCAAAGCAGTACTCCCCACTCTAAAGAGCTAGGATAGATTTTTTCCATATTTCCAAATAGTAAAAATGCCACGCTAACTATGATTAAGGCTCCAAAATGAAAATACCCAAAAAGCTCTTTTTCATTATTTGGTTTAAATTTTTCAATTAACATCTTATATCCACTTTGTCCTAGTGCAAATGAAAAATTAGCCCCTTGTATCATTAAAAATCCAAAAATAAACTCACTATTTATATTGTGATACCTTATGATAAATGCGCCCAAAATGGCTGTTGCACTACTTATTAAATATAAAAATCTAAATCTTTTTTTCAAAAAATCATATATCAAAGTCACATAAAATGGAGTGAAAATTGTAAATAAAACAACCTCTGGAACACTTAAATAAAGAAATGAATTGTAGTAAAATAGATACATTATCCCAATTTGAACCCCGCCTATTGCCATAATGTAAAGCTTTAACCTTACAAAAGTGTTTTTAAAATTTGTAAAAGGGATAAAAACCAATGAAGCTAAAAAAACTCTAATGAAAACGGCAAAATAACTATCGATTTTTCCAGCTAAAAACTCTCCAATTAAACTAAATGAGAAAGCCCACATTATAGTCACTGCTATCAAATATCTCACGCTCATCCTTTTTTAAAAGCTTGATTATACAAAAAAGTAGGAAAATTTTAATCAAACTCTTTGTTTATGATAAGATTTCATTTTTTATAAGAGGTTTAAATGAGCAGTTATACAAAAGGATTACTTTTAGCACTTAGTGGTGTTTTTATAATGAGTTTTGAAGCCCCATTAATCAAGCTTTCTAAATTGCCAGTTTCAAGCATTGGGTTTTATTTTGGATTAACTATATTTTTAACAACTCAAATATTGCTTTTGTTAAATGGGATGGAAAATTACAAGAGGGCTTTTAAAGTTGAATTTAAAGGGGTTTTACTATCTGGTATTTTCATGGGTGTGGGTAATTATTGTTTCATTAGCGCTGTATCTTACGCTGGGATTGCAAATACTGTCTTAATACTAGCAAGCGCACCGATAGTAAGCGCTTTAATAGCTTTATGGCTACTTAATTCACCCACTCCAAAAGAGATTTACATTGCAGCAGTAGTTGTATTTGTGGGGATTTATATTATCTTTTCAAATCAACTAGGTAGTTTAAATTTAAAAGGGAATCTTTTTGCGGTAGTTGCGCTATTTTTAATGTCTGGACTATTTATAATTTTAACTAAATACCAAAAAGCAAATAGAGTTGCCTTTGTTTCCATTGGAGGGTTAATAATCATGCTAATAAGCCTACCTTCCATTGATTTAAATGTGAATTTTTCTGGTATTTTTTGGATTTTGATAATGGGAGTTATAGTCACCCCATTTTCAAGGATTTTAATAGGAAAAGGGACTTACTTTTTAATTCCTGCTGAAATGGGACTGCTTATGATCTTAGAGACTGTTTTAGCTCCATTTTGGGGTTGGTGGTGGTTAGATGAAGTTCCAACCTCCTCTACAACTATTGGCGGAGGAGTTATACTTTTGGCAATTTTTTGGAATGCTTGGACGCAGTTAAAAAAGAAAAACCACTGTTAGTTGGAGTTATTACCCCTTCATTTAATAGCTCATTATAAGCTTTTTTAAAGTTTTTCTTACTCAGTTTTACTAACTCATAAATCTCTTCTGGTGGGCTTTTGGTAGTTAAATTTAAACTATAATCATTTTTTCTTAAAGCTTCTAAAATTGCCTCTTTAGCAAATTCATCTTTATTTGTAATGGGAGTTAAACTAAGATCAATCTTTCCATCTTCTCTTACTTTCTTAATGTAAATCTCTTTTTCTTGTCCAATTTTTATATTTTCAAATATCTCATCTTCATAAATCAACCCTTCAAATTTATTCTCAATGATAGCCTTGTATCCTAGTGGGGTTTTAGAAACAATGATAGAATTTAACTTCTCCCCTACCCTATAATTTGGCTTTTTTTGTGAGAGATATTTTTCATACTTTTGCGTTCCAACTAATCTATCAGTTCTTTTATCTTTTATAACCATAATAATACGCTCTTCCCCAACTTCAAAAGGAGTTCTTTGAAATAGATTTGGTACAAAAAGCTCTTTTGGCAAACCCCAATTACAAAACGCACCTATCTTAGTCACATCAGTTACTCTTAAGGAAGCTATCTCATTAAGTTTTGCAAATGGAGCAAGCGTTGTTGCTACTAATCTATCTTCTGAATCTTTATATACAAAAACATTTATAGTAAGCCCGTCTTCCATAGTAGGTAGGCAATAAGCATTTGGAAGTAGTACTTTCTCTTCATTTCTAGCTATTAAATATAGTCCTGGATCAGCTTTATAGCTTATTTTTAGTTGGTTTATCTTACCAAGTTCTATTTTTTCATTCATCTAAAACTCTCTATTAAATTTCCAACAAGAAGATTCCAGCCATCAACTAAAACAAATATTAAAAGCTTAAATGGCAAAGATATCATTACTGGCGGAAGCATCATCATTCCCATACTCATTAAAACTGAAGCTACAACCATATCTATGATTAAAAATGGAAGATAAAGCAAAAAGCCTATCTCAAAAGCAGTCTTAAGCTCACTAATGACAAATGCTGGTAAAGCCACAGTAAGTGGTACATCTTTTACTGTTTCAGGATTTTCTAAATTTCTAATTCTAAAAAAAAGTGCTAAATCTTTCTCTCTGGTATTTCTAATCATAAACTCTTTAAAAGGTTCAGCCCCTAAGGCAAAAGCTTCTTGATACCCAATCTCTTGCGCAATATATGGCTTTATTGCAACTTCATGTGCCTCTTTTGCAACTGGTTCCATTATAAAAAAAGTCAAAATGAGAGCTAAAGAGATGATAACTGTACTTGGTGGAGTAGCTTGAGTTCCTAAAGCTTGTCTTAGAAATGAAAAAACAATTAAAAGGCGTAAAAAACTTGTCATAATGAAGACAAGTGAAGGAGCTAGAGCTAAAAGCGTTAAAACTATTAAAACATTTAAACTGCTAACAAGTTGCTCTGGAGTGTCAGGCGCAGTAAGAGTTAGATTTACTGTTGGAATAGTGATGCTATCATCAGCCAAAGCTAATGATAGAAAAGATAGCAAAATAAGTGCTATTCTCACTGGTTACCTTGTTGATCTAATACACTCTCTTTTGCGATATTTTTATTTTCAGGTTTTAAAGATATAAAATGAAGATCAACTCTTCTATTTTTAGCCCTTCCCTCAACTGTAACATTTGAAGCTAAGGGCTCATAGGAAGATTTTCCTGAAGCTACGATTCTATCTGGGTTTATGCTGTTTTTCAGTAACTCTTTTACAACACTAACTGCTCTTGCGGTTGAGAGTTCCCAATTGTCTCTATATAAGCTTTGCGCACTTGGAGGGTTTGAGTCGGTGTGTCCTCTTGCATTTATGTGCAAATCTTTTGGTAATTTTTGGATAATTAATGCAATTCGTTTTAAAAACAAAATCGCATCATCATTTTCTATAGTTGCACTATCAGGATTAAAAAGTAAACTTGAAGGAAGTCTAATGATAAAGCCATCTTCACTCTCATCTAAACTAACCTCTGGAGAGCCAGTTGCTTTTAAAAGATCATTTGTATCATCAATTACATATGAGAGAGTTTTAACGATTTGGGTTGTTTCATCTTGCTCTTCAATTGGAGTTGCTTGTTGTTGTCTTTCTCTACTGATTTCAGTTTTAGTACCACCCTCAAGCACACTAAGCGCGCCAGCAAGAGAGCCTATGGCTTCATTTATTTTTTTAGCATCTAGCGTTGACATAGAGAGTAAAAGTACAAAAAAGACTAAAAGTAGTGACATTAAATCGCCAAAAGTAACTAACCATACAGGTAAGCACTTAGGACATTCACACTCTTTTTTTTTCTTTCTTGCCATCTATTCTCTTTTAATTAAATTGACTAACTCGCTCACTAGGAGCTAAAAATGAGAGAAGTTTAGCCTCTAGTGCTCTAGGGTTATCTCCAGCTTGAATCGCCATAATTCCTTCTAAAATGAGTGTTTTAGAAAGAACTTCTTCGCCATCTCTAATGGTTAAAATGTTACTAATTGGTGCTCCAATGATATTTCCAATGAGCGCTCCATAAAGTGTAGTAATAAGAGCTACAGCCATAGCAGGCCCAATTGCAGCAGGATCTGCCATATTTAAAAGCATTGCAACAAGGCCAATTAGTGTTCCAATCATCCCCATTGCGCCAGCAAATGCTGCAACTTGATCAAATATGCTAGCATTGCTTTTATGTCTTGCACTTGTTTGCTCCATCTCTATTTCAAGCAAATCTCTAATATTATCTGGCTCATTTCCATCAACTGCCATGGATAAGCCTTTTTTTAAAAATTCATTTGTCTCATTATTCGCATCATTTTCTAAAGCTAAAATCCCATCTCTTCTTGCTTTAGTAGAGTAATCAACCATTTTTTTAATGAGCTCAGGTAGATTTTCTTGAGGAGGCTTGATGGCAACCATGAAGTATTTGAAAATATTTTTCATTTGCTCCATTTTGAAGCCAATAAGCAAGGAAGCGGTAGTTCCACCAAATACAATGAGGATTGAAGGAACATCTATATATGCACCAAGACCCACCCCCATTGCCATAGCGCCACCAAGTAGCGTTACTGCTAACACTAAACCAACAATTGTTCCCAAATCCATGCGTGTGCCGCCCTTTTTACTAAAAATTGAGATATTTTAATTATTTTTGGGTTAAATATGGGTTAAAGTGTCACTTCAAGGAGGCTATTTTAACACCCATCTTACTTTATTTTGCTACAATATTTTTTTATTAAAAGTGGAGTTTTGCATGAAAGAAGCCTCAATTATTATCCTAGCAGCAGGGCTTGGAACTAGAATGAAATCAAGCTTACCAAAAGTTTTACATGAAGTTAGTGATGAGCCAATGATTTATCATATTGTAAATGAAGCAAGAAAATTAAGTGAAGATATTCATATAGTTTTATATCATCAGCATGAGCTTATAAAAAATAGAGTGGAAAGCTATTTTGATGATTTAAATTATCATTTGCAAGATTTTCAAAACTTTCCTGGAACTGGCGGGGCGGTAATGGGAATTGCTCCAAAGCATGAGAATGTTTTAATCTTAAGCGGAGATATGCCTTTAGTTGAGGCAAAAGATTTAAAGCCACTATTAAAAACTGATGCAAAAGTTCAACTTTGCGCTTTTAGAACTAAAAATCCAACTGGATATGGAAGAGTTGTAACTGATGAGAGTTTAAATGTTAAATATATAGTTGAAGAAAAAGATGCAAGCTTAAAAGAGAAAAAGATAGATTTAGTAAATGCTGGAGTTTACGCATTTAAAAAAGATTTTTTAGAAAAATATCTCCCAAAGCTAAGTAGTGATAATGCCCAAAAAGAGTACTACTTGACTGATCTTTTAGGCTTTGCCACTAAAGATGAGATAGTAACTAAGGTTCACATTGTAGATGAAGATAATTTCATGGGGGTAAATTCTAAAGAACAACTTTTAAAAGCACAAGAGCTAATGCAAGATAGAATTAAATCTTTTTGGATGGAAAAAGGGGTTAGTTTTAGGCTTGGCAAAAGTAGTTTTATAGGCGCTTTAGTCTCATTTAAGGGTGAATGTTTTATTGAAAATGGAGTTAGCATTGCTGGGGAGTGTGAAATTGATAGCTCAACCATTAAGGCAAATTCGGTAATTGAATCAAGCAATATAGAAAATTCAACTATTGGGCCACTAGCTAGAGTAAGGCCAGGATCAAGCATAAAAAATAGCTCCATTGGCAACTTTGTAGAGGTTAAAAACTCATCACTAAATGGTGTCAAAGCGGCACATCTTAGCTATTTGGGGGACTGTGAAATTGGTAGTGGAACAAATGTGGGTTGTGTGACAGGCACTAGCAACTATGATGGAAGGAAAAAGCATAAGACTATTATTGGAAAAAATGTATTTATTGGAAGTGGTGCAAAACTGATTGCTCCTTTAAAAATAGAAGATAACACCATCATTGGAGCTGGTTCAGTCATAAATAAAGATGTAGAAGAGCACTCATTAGCGCTCTCAAGGCCTAATTTAAAAATTATTAAAAACTTTTATCAAAAATATTTTAAAAAAGATTGACTATGGAAAGTAAACTCTTAAATGGGAAAAATATTCTCTTAGGCGTAACTGGTAGCATTGCTATATATAAATCAATTGAGCTTTTAAGACTTTTAACTAAAAGTGGCGCAAATGTAAAAGTGGTTTTAAGTGATGGAGCTAGGCGCTTTATTTCACCTTTACTTTTTGAGGCTTTAACTCAAAATAGCGTCATCACTTCAAGTAGTGAGAGTTGGGCAAATGAAGATAATCACATACATATTCACAAATGGGCGGATCTTTTTTGCATTGCACCTGCGACTGCAAACAGTATAAATAAGATTGGAAATGGGATTGCGGATAATCTTTTAACTCAAATGGCTCTAGCATCTTCAAAGCCATATATCATCGCTCCCGCAGCAAATAGTATGATGATAACTCATCCTCAAACAGTAAAAAGTTTAAAAAATATAAAAGAGTTTGGAAACTATATCATTAATCCAGAAGAGAAAGAGTTAGCTTGCAAAGATGTTGGCATTGGGGCTTTGGCTGATCCAGAGTTCATCTTTTGGCAGATAGTTAAAAACCTTTATGAAGATGACTCTTTGAGGGAGAAAAACATTGTAGTAACTGGTGGAGGAACTAAAGAGGCAATTGATGAGGTTAGGTATATTTCAAACTATTCAAGTGGAAAAATGGCAAACTCTTTGGCTTTGGCTTTATCGCTAAAAGGTGCAAATGTTACCCTTTTAACTAGCTCAAAAATAGATACAAAAAATTATCCATTTAAAACCATTAACTATAAAAGCTCTTTTGAATTAAATGAAAAACTAACTAAGTTAAAAGAGGAGAATGAGACTCTTTTTATGGCTGCTGCTGTGAGTGATTTTTTACCTAAAGATAGATTTTTAGGAAAGCTTAAAAAAAGAGATTTAGGCTCAATGTGGAGTTTAGAGCTCACTCAAAATGTAGATATACTAAAAAATATGTCTAAACTAGGATTTAACTGCATTGGATTTAAAGCTGAAATGGATGAAAAAAATGCTCACAAAAGTGCGGAAAGAATGCTTAAAGAGAAGAATTTAAGCGCAGTTTGTCTAAACATCTTAAAAGACAAAAACTCATTTGGAACTGATCTTACAAAGATGGAAATTTTTACTAAAAATGGATGGGTAAAGCTTCCAAAAAGTGATAAATTAACCACTTCATTTAAAATTATTGAGCATATATTTTAATGTCTTTCAAACTAAGTACTCTTACTCATAATTTAAAAAAACAGACTTTACAGTACAACGCTTCACTTCCTATTAGCATTGATGTGCTTGAGAGAATTGGATATCAAAGATATAAGCTTAAAGTTGGGCATAAACAGATGAGCACAAGGAGTATGAAATATTTAGAAAAAGGTGAAAAATATTGGGGTAATTTTAGTGAAACAAAGGGTGGAATTTTAACTATAAATAATTTAAAAAAAAAGCCAGCAATTATGCAAGATAGTGAGAATTTTTTAAACATTGATTCGCTCCAATTTTTAGATGAACTTTTAAATTCCAATGAGTTTGCGCTTGAATTTAAAAAGTTTTTACTGCACGCTTTGAAAAACTGTAATGACAATAAAGATTTTTTCACGCTAACTTCAATGCTTCTAGCTCTTCATGCTGGAATTATCCATCTTCCTTTACTAATTGATGATAAGATTTTCTTACTTCAATGGCGCGAAAATCAAAGTTTAAACGATGGTTTGTTAGACTTTTACTTTGCATATGAAAATTTAGGAGCGATTGAAGGAAGAGTTGATTTTAAAAAAGAAAAAATCTTTTTAAGAACTCTTTTTACACGAACAGCAGATTTTTTAAATAGATTTAAAAGTGACGCTCCTTTCTCATTTGAAGCAATTCCCGTAAATGAAATCTATCCATTGTGGGAAGGAACAGATGAGTTGCTAAATATTAAAGGGTAAAATTTGAATGAGTTAAAACATTTAGCAATAATCATGGATGGCAATGGAAGATGGGCTAAAAATCATGGATTAGCCAGAGTTTTAGGCCATGAAAAAGGCACTAATACTGCTAGAGAAATTACTACCTTTGCGGCTAAAAACAAGATAGAAAGATTAACACTTTTTGCTTTTAGTACTTAGAATTGGAGCAGGCCAAAAAGCGAGGTAAATTTTCTAATGAAGCTTTTGCAAAAGTTTTTAAAAGAAGAAGAGAACTCTTTTTTAGAGCACAATATCCGTTTTGAAACCATAGGCGATATTTCAGTTTTTTCACCAAAACTACAAGAAGCCATCATTAGTTTAAAAGAAAAAAGTAAAAATTGTACTGGCTTAACTCAAGCTTTAGCGCTTAATTATGGCTCTCAAGATGAGATTTTAAGAGCTATTAAAAAGATGGAAAATGTATCTTTAGAGAATTTTGAAAATGCGTTAGATGATAAAACTAAGGTTGATCTTTTAGTTAGAACTGGTGGAGAGATGAGACTTTCAAACTTTTTACTTTGGCAAGCAGCCTATGCAGAGCTTAGATTTACCAATACTTTGTGGCCTGATTTTACAGTTAAAGAGTTAGAAGCAATGATTGACTCATTTAAAAAAAGCCATAGACGCTTTGGAGGGCTTTGATGATTGGGTTTTTTCTATTTGTTCTTGGCTCTTCTATTGGATCTTTTTTAAATGTCTTAATCCTTAGATCTCCAAAAGGCAAGAGCATTAACTTCCCTCCATCCTTTTGCCCAAAATGTAAAAAAAGATTGAAATGGTATCATAATATCCCCCTTTTATCTTGGCTATTTTTAAAAGGTAAATGTGCATTTTGCAGTTGTGATATTAGCCTTCAATACCCTTTAATAGAGCTTTTTAGTGGATTATTGTTTTTATATTTTGGATTAGAGTATCTTGGAGTTAAAGGAGTTTTAATTGGATTGCTCTTTTCAATGCTTTTAGCCCTATCTTTGATAGATTTAAGATATAAAGCAGTTCCAGATCTACTCTCTTTGCCAACTTTAATTGTTGCACTTTTGATAAATTTTTCAATTGCATCTTTAATGGATGCACTCATTTTTGCTGGAGCTTTTGCCCTTTTAAAAATCTTCATCTCAGCTATTAAAAAAGAGGAGGTTATGGGTGAGGCAGATATTATCATTGCAGCAATTATTGGAGCAAGTGCAGGTAAAATACTTGGTTTTAGCGCCATATATATTGGTGCAGTAGCTGCTTTAGTTGCCTTTTTGATTAAAAAAGAGAAAACTCTACCCTTTATTCCATTTTTAAGCATAGGATTATTTATCTCTTTTATTTTCCATGAAAAGATTTCATCATTTTTAGGGGGATATTTTGGGTAGAGTAAACAGATATCTTCTTGGCTCTTTTTTTACAACATTTAGCTCACTATTTTTAACGCTTTATTTTATAATGTCAATTATATTTTTTATTCAAATCTCAAGAGTGACATCTTTCATTGAGATAACTTTTTTAGAACTTGGCAAACTTTACACTTTTATGTTGCCTCAAATCTTTCTTTTTACGATTCCAATTAGTTTTTTCATTGCAATAAGTCTATCTTTTTTTAGACTCTCAAAAGAGAATGAAACCATAGTTTTATTTACTCTTGGCTACTCTCCTAGGAAAATTGCACTATTTTTTACCACTTTTGCTGCTGTTATTACAATACTACTTTTAATCACCTCTTTAGTTTTCATCCCTCTCTCAAGAGAGTTAAATCAAAATTTTATAGATTATAAAAAAGCTGAAGCCGCCATCAACATTAAAGCAACAGAGTTTGGGCAAAAATTTGCAAATTGGATGGTTTTTGTAGAAAAAGAGGTTAAAGAGGATGACAATAGAGCTTATGAAAATTTAATTATGTATTCAAAGACACCTGAGAGACTTATTATTTCAGAAAAGGCAGCTATTGTAAATGAGCAAGGGGAGTTAAAACTCTCTTTATTTAATGGAAGGGCTTATGAGGTAGTTGGTGGAACACTACATGAAGTTTTGTTTAAAAATATGCTCTTTTTTTCATATCCATCTGATTCAATTAAAAGCATAGACTCTATTTTAGATTTTTGGAAAGATATTAAAAGTGATCATAAAAAAGCTAAAAACTTTTCACTTTATGTTCTTATTTCACTCTTTCCACTTGCCACACTATTTTTTGCATTGAGTTATGGGATAGTAACTTACAGGTACCAAAAGGGTGGAATTTATGGGGTAATTTTTTCTGTTTTATTTTTCTATTTTGCTTCAATAATGCTCATAGGAAAAACTATTCCATTAAGTGGAATAGCCATAGTATTTTTACTATTTTTTATAACTTCAATTCTCTTTTTTAGACAAAAGATTTTAAAAAGATTTTAATGAGGGTGCGCATAGACATCTCTTATGATGGCTCATTTTTTGAAGGGTTTCAGTACCAAACCCATACAAACAATACAGTAATGAATTACATTATTAAATCATTAAAAGATATTAATATCATCAATAAACCAGTAGGAAGTGGAAGAACTGATGCTAAAGTTCATGCCTTAAGACAAACTTTACATTTAGACTTACCACCTTTTTGGAGTGACTTAAATAGGCTTTTTACTACACTAAATTCCCTTTTAAATCCTAAAATTATAGTTTTAAAAATCAAAGAAGTTAATAGTGATTTTCACGCTTCATTTAGTGCTTTTAAAAGAGAGTACAGGTACATAATATATAGTGGTAAAGCAAATCCATTTTACTCAAACTATTTTTTACAAATGGAAGATTTTAATTATGAAAAAGCAAAGGAAGCAGCAGGGCTTTTTGAAGGAAAGCATAATTTTAAATTTTTCAAAAAAAAGGGAAGCTATACAACTACAAATATAAGAAATATCTATAAAATCAAGGTTTATAAAAAAGGAGATTTTACTATTTTTAATTTCCAATCTAGCGGATTTTTAAGAGCTCAGGTTAGATTAATGGTTGGGATGATTATTGAGTACTCTAAGGGTAAAATCTCTTTAGAGCAAATCAAAGAGCAACTTTGGTGCAAAAAACTACACTTTAACCGCCCTATTTTGGCAAATGGACTCTATCTTGTAAGAAGTCACTACCCTTTATATTCGCAAATGCCTCTCACAAAAGTTGCTTCAATCTTGCCAAAAAATAGCTCATCTTCATAAATTGAGCCAGCTTCATCCATCTTCCAACTCTTTTTAGGATCAAACAGAACCATATCTGCTTCAAATCCCTCTTTAATCTCGCCTCTATCTTTTAATTTTAATGTTTTAGCGCCGTTAGTTGATAGAAGTTTTATCATCTTATCTATACTAATTAATCCTTCTTTAACCAAATAGGTATAAGTTAATGGTAAAAGATCGCAAATTGCGTGTATGCCAAAAGAAGCCTCTTCAAAAGCTACATCTTTATATGTAATAGATCTTGGTTGATGGGCAGAAGTTAAAATATCAATTTCATTTAACATTTTTAATAGTATCTGCCTAACCTTCTCTTCTCTTAATGGAGGTTTTATCTTAGCAGCAGTATTAAAATCATCACAACACTCATCTGTTTTGCATAAGTGATGAATGCTAACTTCTGTAACTATATTCGCTCCTCTTTTTTTAGCATCTTTGCAAAGTTCAAGTGATCTTGGGGTAGAAAGAGATTGCATAACAACAAAAGAGCCATGATGATGGGCAACTTCGCACATCTTTGCAACCTCAGTTATCTCCGCAATTTTAGAAATCCCAGGTAATCCTAAATTAAACGAAACCCTGCCCTCATTCATTACCCCCATATCATCCAAACTAGGCTCATAACAGTTGCAAAGCAGCGGGACATCTTTCATTAAAGAGTATTGAAGTCCTCTTCTAATTAAGTTTGCATTAACAGAAGAGTCACCCTGTATGGCAATGGCTCCATTTTTGATAAGTGTTGCTAAATTGTTTAAAATTTCATTTGATTTTGTTGTAAGAGGTGCGGCTAAAAAAAGGTTTGCTTTAAGGATTTCAAGTCTTGAATTTAATAGTTCTAACAAAGTTTCATTATCTAGTCTTGGGGTAAAATCTGGCATTATGACTGCCGTAGTTACTCCACCTCTTAAAGCGTCATTTGCTAGCATTTGGAGATGATTTTGAGTTAGAGTATCGTTTTTTAGTCTTACATTTAAATCAATAATTCCAGGTAGTAAAAAAAGACCTTTTCCATCTATAGTTTTTTCATTTGAAGATATGGTATGGGCAATTTTTACAATCTTTCCATCTTTAATCTTAACATCATAAAGATCCTCTTTAGCATTTAGTTTTACACCCTTAATCACCATTGATTCCCCTTTTAAAAGCCTTAACTTTTCTATTTGCGCTCTCTAACTGCTCTTTTTTAATGCTACCATCTTTAAGTGCTTCATTTACAATTTCATGAACCTTTTCTACTAAATCTTCATTATTGACTCTATCTTGAGAAAAAAGCAAAATGTCAACCCCTGCATTTAAAGCTAAAATCACTCTATCTTTTAGAGAAAATTCATTGCTAATTCCGCTCATTAAAAGATCGTCACTTATAACTAAACCATCATATTTTAACTCTTCTTTTAGTAGTGAGGTAATGATTTTTTTTGAAAGTGAGGCTGGGTACTTTTTATCAAACTTATCTACATAAAGATGAGAAACCATAATACTTCTAGCTTTTTTGCTTTTTATTAAATCAAAAAAAGGTTGCAACTCTTCATATTGCCAAGTAGAGCTGCCATCGCTTTTTCCATCATGCGTATCAACTTTAGCGTTTCCAAGTCCAGGAAAATGTTTTAATGAGGTTAAAACACCCTCACTATCAAATCCATCAACAAAAGCTCCAGCATATAAACTAACTAATGATGGACTGCTTGAATAAGCTCTATTTTTTAAACCGATTGGATTTTTAGTTTTTAAATCTACCACAGGAGCTAAATTGTAGTTTATTCCAAACTCTTTTAAGTATTTAGCCATTTTTGCATAAAGCTCTTTAGTTTCTTCAAGATTCATTAAAGATGCAACCTCATTAGCTGAGGGAAACTCTACAAATCCATTTCTTTTATTTAATCTAGCTACAAGCCCGCCTTCTTGATCGATCGCTATTAAAATAGGTTTTTTAGAGCTTGCTTTTAAGCTTTGTGTTAACTCCATCAAGGATTTAGTAGATTCAATATTTCTTTCAAACAGAACAACTCCGCCAATCTTTTCACTTTTGATTTTATTTAAAATCTCTTTAGAATCAGTTCCATTAAAGCCAACTAAAATGAGCTCTCCAATTAAATCTTTCCCATAAAGAGAGGCTCCATAAAGACAAAAAAGTATAAAAAGAGTAAGCTTTTTCATTTTTGACTAAGCAAATCTTTTAAGCTTTGAAGTGGGGATTTGCCATCAAGCATCTTTACTACCTCAGAAGCAATTGGAGTGTATATTTGATGTTTGAGTCTTAGTTTTTCTATGGCTCTAGCAGTATAAACACCCTCTGCAACCTCTTTTAATTCAAGTAAAATCTCTTCTAAACTCTTTTCTTGAGCGATGCCAAGCCCTACTCTATAATTTCTTGAAAGTTTACTTGACGCACTTAAAAAAAGATCTCCAGCTCCGCTTAAACCCAAAAAAGAGTCTTTGCTTGCCCCAAAAGCTTCACCAAATCTAGCCATTTCTACTAAACCACGAGCAATTAAACTAGCTCTTGCGTTTGCCCCAAGATTTAATCCATCACAAATCCCACCAGCAATGGCTATTACATTCTTATAAGCTCCGCTAATTTCAGCGCCTGCTATATCACTACTTATGTAAGTTTTTATAAAATCTGGGAAAAAAGTGCTAAAAGAGCTTGCGCACTCTTTTAAGGTTGAGCTAATGACTAAAGCTGTTGGCAAAGATTTTATAACTTCTGCTGCAAATGAAGGGCCTGATAAAAATGAGATTTGCTCACTATTTAAATGCTCTTTAAATATCTCATTTAAAAATTTTCCACTACTAACTTCTATCCCTTTTGCTGCTACTAAAACTCTTTGGCCATTATTTGTAAAATTTTGCTCAAGCCACTCCCTAACAACTTGCGCGGGAAGTGCAAAAACCAAATGATCGCATTTAAGCACCTCTTCTAAGGTAGAAAAACCTTCAATATCTTTTGGAGTTCTAGAGTAGATTATGCTCTTGTGATTTTTTAAAAAAGCGTAATGAAGGGCTTGTCCCCACTTACCTGCGCCTATTACTCCAATTTTCATTAGTTATCCAACTTCTGTTTTAACAGTTCATTTACTTTTGCAGGATTTGCGCTGCCTTTGCTAGCTTTCATTACCTGTCCTACAAAAAACCCAAAAAGTTTATCTTTTCCACTTCTATACTCTTCTACTTTATCATTATTTTTAGATAAAACTTCCTCTATTAAAGATAAAATAGCCCCATCATCACTTACTTGCTTTAATCCAAGCTTTTCTATCGCTTCATCAACTTCCCCGCCACTAGCCATGAGTTCATCTAAAACATCTTTTCCTGCTTTATTGCTAATGGTGCCATCTTCAATTCTTTTAACTAAGTTTGTCAAAGTTTTTGCACTAATTGGACTATTTTCAATGCTAACTCCATGACTAAATCTACCTAAAAGCTCAACGGTTAGCCAAGATACACTAAGTTTTGGATCTGCGCCTAAACTTAGCATCTTTTCAAAAAATGAAGCTAACTCTACACTGCTTGTTATGACGGTTGCATCGTACTCTTTGATGCCGAAATCTTTAACAAAACGACTCTTTTTTTCATCTGGAAGCTCTGGGATAACTCTTCCCTCATCCATCATCTCTTTTGGGATAACTAAAGGTAAAAGATCTGGATCTGGAAAATATCTATAATCCGCACTATCTTCCTTTCCTCTCATACTTCTAGTAATTCCTGCTTGAATATCATAAAGTCTTGTCTCTTGAACTACTTCTTTATCATAAACCCCATCTTCCCACGCCTCAGCCTGTCTTTTTACTTCATAATCAATTGCTCTTTGGATAAATCTAAATGAGTTTAAATTCTTTATCTCAACCCTAGTGTATAGTTTTGGATCGTTTTTAGGCCTAATGGAAACATTCGCATCACATCTAAAACTGCCTTCTTGCATATTTGCATCACTTATATCTATGTATCTTAAAATAGCATGAAGTTTTTTTAAGTAAAGCACCGCTTCATCGCTACTTCTTAAGTCTGGCTCACTTACAATTTCAAGCAGTGGGGTGCCAGCTCTATTTAAATCAACCAAGCTTCTATCATCTTCATGTATGTTTTTCCCAGCATCCTCTTCTAAATGCGCTCTAGTGATGCCAATGCGCTTTTTTGATCCATCTTCAAAATCAATAAAAATTTCACCATTTTCAACGATTGGCTTATATAGTTGACTAATTTGATAACCTTTTGGCAAATCTGGATAAAAATAGTTTTTTCTATCAAAGGTTGAAACTTCATTAACTGTTGCATTAACTGCTGTTCCAAAATTTATAGACTTTTTAACAACTTCTTTATTTAAAACTGGCAAAGCCCCAGGAAGTGCCAAACATGCTGGGCATACATTTGTATTTGGAGCATCTCCAAATCTAGTAGAACATGAGCAAAAAAGCTTTGTTTTTGTATTTAATTGGGCGTGGACTTCGAGTCCAATAACAACTTCAAACATAAATTACCTTTTTATTTTGGTAGAAAGTATCGAATGGAAGCAAATCCTTTTGCGTAAGCTTCTTCACATAAGCTTATCTGCTTTTTTGTTATAATGCCCCCAAGCGCGTAAACATCGATGCTAAGTATAGCAGTAATTTCTTTTAACTTCTCTAAACCAACAGGCTCTCCTTTATTTGGAGAGTGAAAGATTGGACTAAAAGTTACCGCATTAGCCCCTAAAGACTCAGCCATTAAAGCTTCATCTTTTGAATGAGTACTTACAATGGTAAAAAGCCCACTCTTTTTAGCCTCTTTAAGCAAATCTATTAAGTTAAATGGAAGATGTATTCCATCTGTTTTTAACTCTTTTGCTAGTTTTAAATCACTATGCAAAATGGCTTTTGCACCACTATCTTTTACAAGTTTAATGAAAACTGGAGCTAAATTTGAGTAATTTAAAAACTCTTTATCCCTAAAACATGCCATATCTGGCTTTTTTAAAGAAAGTACTTCATTTAGTTTTTTTGAAAAACTATTTAAATCTCTGCCATAATAATTTGGATCAGTTATTAGATATGATTTTATCATTAAGTAGCTTTTCAATCGACTCAAGCAGCTTAGTTTGCCTTTTTAACTCCTCTTGTTTTTCTATTTGTAAACTTGCCATCTCAAATAAAATAATTGAAAAAAAGCCTGGTAATGAAGCTACAAAAGCGATAAAAATGGTATTTAAAATTCCAAGTGGATAAAAAGATAAAGCCCCTATTAGTGCTCCTGCTATTGCTAGAGCCCATGACGCTCCTATAAAGATAGAAAGTAGAGGCTTTAAAGGGATCATTAGTTATTTATCTTCGCTAATAAGCACTGCTCCAGCTAGATAAACAAAGGTTAAAATCATAAATATAAAAGATTGTAAAATCGCCATTAAACCTAAAAGCGCATAAGCTGTAAGAGGTGCAACCCATGGAGCTAATGCAAGTAAAACAGCCAAGAAAAGATCATCTCCTTTTATGTTTCCAAAAAGACGAAATGAAAGGGAGATAACCCTTGAAATATGTGAGAGAACTTCAACAGGAAACATGATTGGAGCTAAGGCTTTTACTGGTCCCATAAAGTGAGCAAAATATTTTACAACTCCATTTTCTCTAATGCCTTCAAAGTTATAGTAGATAAAAACAATCAAAGCCAAACTAAGAGTAAAGTCTAAAAAAGCTGTTGGCGCTTCAAAGCCAGGAACCATTCCTATTAAGTTTGCTACACAAACCATCAGTCCTATGGTTGCTACTAATGGAAGATATTTTCTAGCTAATTCATCTGAGCCTAAAGTATCTCTTCCCATTGACATAACCCCGCCTAAATATGCTTCAAATATATTTTGAAAACCTCTAGGAACAAGTTGCATAGAAGATGTAGCAAGTCTAGCTAAACCTATGGCAATTATGGCTACTAAAATTACATGAAAAAGATATATCCAAGCATGATTTTGTGAAATTAAGCCCGCAAAAAGAAAAAGATCCTTCATCTACCAACCTTTGATTGTAAAAATTTGGGTGATTATATCAATTAAATGGTTAAGCATTTATTAACTTTATCTTTTTCTCTTGACCAACTCTATATAGTGCAAAATCGTACTTTACAGGATCTTTTGGATCAAATTTTTTAAGTGCGTTAGTTAGCTTAATGACAGTTTCTAAATCATAATTTTTTCTATCAATTAATTTTAAAGCCAAAGAGACTTTATGAGTATGAGTATCAAGTGGAATTAACAAATCTTCTTTTTTAACTCCACTCCAAAGCCCTAAATCTATCTCATCTTTTCTAACCATCCATCTTAAATAAAGAAGCCATCTTTTAAAAGTTCCTTTTGTTTTTTTATCTATATTTCCAATTAAAAAACTATATCCTCTTGAGCTATAATCACTCTTTGTAAAAATAGCTTTTTGCAAAGAGTTAATCCCTTCAAGAATGGATCTATTTTTCAAATAAGATGGTAAAAAAAACTCATTTAATGATCCATCTTTTTTGAGTCTATTTAAAGACAAAAAGAGTGTTTTTACATCTTCACTATTTTGAAATCTATATGGAGAGAAGTTACTATTTTTAATCTCATCTTCATCTTTATCTAAAAGAGAAAAATCAAGACTTTCTAAATACTTTACAATCATTTTTGCATTTCCATAAGCAAAAAGAGCACAAATTAAAGTTACATACTCATCTTTATAAATATGCGCAACTTGAACTGGATCTGGTTTTGCTAGCTTAGATAACTCAAATTTGGAGTTTCTAAGAGACGCTTCTTTATTTAAAATATCTTTAAGAGATTGCTTCATTTTGATTAAATATGGATTGCATAAAGTCAGAGAGTTTGATTAGAGAAAAGGTTATTAGAAAAATCATAAGTCCAGGAAAAAAACTAACCCACCAAGCTACATCTAAAACCTCTTTTCCCTCAGCCAAGATTGAACCCCAACTAACTTGTGGAGGCATAATCCCAACACCTAAAAAAGAGAGTCCGCTCTCAGCAAGTATCGCTCCGCTAACTCCAAAAGTAAAGCTAATGAAAAAGATTGGAGCTAATAAAGGTGTAAAATATTTAATTATGATTTTAAAAGAGTTTACATTTGAAATTTTGAGTATTTTAATAAATGGTTTTTGAGCAATTGAGAAACTTTCACTTCTAATAAGCCTTGCCATGCTCATCCAGCCAGTAATTGAAATGATGATTATAAGAGCAAAAGATGAAGCCTCAACATAACTAACTAAAGCTAAAAGTAGAAAAAAAGTTGGAAAAGTTAGAAAAAAATCTATTAAAATCACTATGGATTTATCTACAATTTTTCCAAAAAATCCAGCACTCACACCTATCATTAATCCCAAAAAACTAGCAATTAAAGAGCTACCTACTCCAATTGCCAAAGAGAGCCTGCCGCCCTCTAAAACCCTATGTAAAAGATCTCTTCCTAGCCTATCTGTTCCAAAAGGGTGCAAAAAAGATGGTGGGAGTAAAATCTCTTTTGCATTAAAGTTATTTACGGAGTCAAAAAAGAGAGAGGGCCCCAAAAAAGAGAGTAAAAAGATTGAAATTAAAATCAATAATGAAATTTTTGGAAGCCGTTTTTTCACTCTACTTTAATCCTAAAAGTGTCTCTAAAAGCTTATCTATTGTTGTGATAACTTTTGAATTTGCACTATAAGCAGTTTGAAATCTCATCAAATCAACAAGCTCTTCATCGATACTTACGCCGCTTATTGATTGATGTTCAGCAAAAACTGTATTAAAAAGAGCTAAATTTGTATCGTTTTTTTGAGCAGTTGACTCAGCATCAGATGCAACTCTTGAGGTTACAGATCTATAAAAACTCTCAATACTTTCAGTTACTACTACATTATTACTTTTATAAAATGAAATGCTTTCATATTGAAGTTGTATCATCTCATTTGCTACACTATTGTTTCCTGAAACTGGGGCACTAAACCCTTGTAAGGAGCTTGGATCTTTTAAAAGATTGTAATCCACGCTAGCTGATTTCGCATCATTTCCTTCAAAAAATCTACTTATCCCAATAAGTCCTGGCAAGTTTGTACCACCATCTTCTATGGCTATAGTAAAACCTCTATTTGCATCTGTTGGAGAGAGCGAGAGTCTTCCCTCTTTATTGTTTAAATCATATCCAAAGCTAGCGAAAAAATAGTCATCCACATCATTTGTACTATTATTATCATTATTATCATCACTGTTTGAGTTGATTTGCCCCACTATACTCTCAGGTGTGCCATCATCCATGGCAGTAGTGCTATCAACATTAATTGTTTTTCTAGCTACTTCATTCCCTTGTGTGTCATAAATTATAATGTCAAAACTACCTCTTTGTATGCTGCTATCATAGTTTGTCAAGCTCATATCGCTTTCTAAATGTTTCATACCAGAAGATACCATGCTCTCTTTTGCGCTTTTTGCATAGATATTATTTGTTTGGACTATGAATGATTTTGCAAAAGCATCTAAATCATCTATATATCCTTGCAAGATCCCATCTTGTGGATAGCCCTCATCATGTTCATTTATGATTCTTCCTCTTAAATCAAGCATAGCTCCAATTTTACCGCCTTGAATGGCAGTAGTCATATCTATCATTCTTCCATCTTCTTGCTCATGGTAAATGGAGTAGTAAGAGCTATTGTTTTTAAAATTATCTATAACAACAGGATGAAAAGTAGCGCCATCAACAAAAGAGTAACCAGCAATATTTAAGTGATAATCTCTCCCAAGGTCAGTTAAGTTTGCATCTATAACATTTTCACTTCTCATTTGACCTTTAAAAACTGAAAATTCAACAAGTTCAGCCAAGGTTAACTCAAGCTTATCCCTTTGGTCTCTTAAGTCATTTGCCCTTTCAAAACCACCGCTTTCTATTCTTGAAATTTCGCCATTTATCTTTGCTATTTGCTCACCAATTCTATTTAACTCATCAATATTTGTTTTAAGCTCATCATTAATACTGTTTTGAAGAGTTCTTACCTTTTCTCTAGTGTTTGATAGGTTTGAGACTAAAGTATCTGCCCTTTGGATAAGGTTTATTTTTTGAGGCCCATCATTTGGATTAGAAGCAAAGTTATTCCAAGCCTCAAAATAGTTTTTTATATCTTCTTGCAAGCCAGCACCTTGTAAGTCTGGAAAATATTTAGCAACCTCTTCCAATCTTTTTTGCGAGTAGCTTGTATTTGAGAGCATGTTTGAGCTTTGTTTTAATCTTGCATATATAAACTCATCATGAATTCTTGTAATGGTATCAATTCTTGCCCCAGTTCCAATATCTCCTGGCCTAGTATGTAAAGGAACACTAGCAGAGCTTACAACTCTTTGCCTTGTATAGTAGTCATTGTTTGCATTTGAGATATTGTGTCCTGCAGTTGCAATTGAAATATCAGCAACTTTTAACCCTGAAACACCAGTATTTAATGTACTAAAAAGACTCATTTTAAACCCTCACTTTCAGCAATGACGCAGGCTTTGGAGTAGATTTTTGATAACCATCAGACTCCCTAGGGAACATGCTATCAAGCAAAGAGTTATAAAATTCACTAACGGAGACTACATATTTTGCATACTGTTTGTTGACTAAATGGAGGGAGTTTAAAGCTTCTTTCATTAAAGAAAGGCCATCTTTTTCTTCTTTAGTTAAAACACTTTCTAACTCTTTACCGCTATTTTCTTCAACTTTTTTAAGAAGTTCATTATCAAGTAGGCTTTTTTTAGTAATGAAAGATTGGATTAAATCATTCTTCAAGCTAACTCTAGAGGCAACATTTCTATGATTTGCCTCTTTTATATCAGCTATATCATCTTTGGTTAACTTAATTAAACTGTTAACATCTTTTGTAGCGCTTTCTAAGTAGTGACTTAGCATAATCTTTTCCTTTTGAAAAAAGATCAGCCAAGCAACTCCGAAGCGATAGACTTTGCAGTCTTTTCCATATCTAGAACATAAGTTCCATTTGCTATCTGCTCTTTAATGAGGGCTACTTGGTCTGTCTTTTCTGTTTTTTCAACTTCAATTTTCTTTTCGCTATCGTTTTTAGGCGATAGCTTAGCAGCAAGCAACGCAGCTTGCGATTGCACCGCTTTAATCATCTTCTATCCTTTGTAGCTTTGTAACACTACATCGGCGTAGAAAAAAATTTATTTAGCATTCTCCTTTAAAAAATTAAAAAGAAGCTCACTAAATCCAAAAGATCCACTAAACTCTTGACTCATCGTATCGTTATACATAGATTGATAGATTTTGTCTCCTGAATCTTTTGGAAAAAGTGTGCTCTTGTCTTTTAACGCTATATCTAAAACTTGTTTTACAAAAAAAGCTTCAAAATTATCTGTTTGCTCCTTTAAAAGCCTATCTTCTTTTGTGTTTATCTCAATTTTTGGAGCTTGATACCCCATGAGTGCTAAACTATTAATATCATTTTTAAACATTTAAATTACCTCCAATTTAGCTCTAACAGCCCCAGCTCTTTTGATGTTTTCAAGAATTGCAATTATCTCTTTAGGTGTTGCTCCAAGGCGATTTAAGGCTCTAGTTACATTTGCAATTGTAGTTTTGTTTTTATCCATACTTACTATGCTCTCATTTGGATTTAAACTAACCCCATCTTTTAAATCTATTGCACCCTCTTCTTCAATAACGCTTGGTTGTATTTTCAGAGTAATAGCCCCATGAGTTATTACTATTGGATCAACCAAAATGTCCACCCCAGCAACCACAGTTCCAGTCCTCTCATCAATTATAATCCTGTTTTCTTTCTCATACTCAATGTTTAAATCTAGTGCTTTAGCTAAAAATTCAACCATAGAGATGTTTCCAGGCCTTTGCATTGCAACAGTTCTAGGATCAATTGCAACTGCAACCTTCTCATCAAAGTGTAAATTTATACTATTTTCAATCGCAAGAGCTGTTTTAAAATCTGATACTTTTAAACTTAGATTTGCATTTAATTGGCTGTAAATGTCATAAACAACCTCTCTTTCAACCAAGGCTCCCTCAAATATAGTCCCCGCAGTTGCGTGAGATGGCGTTCCTGAACCTCTTACATTTCTTCCGCCAATACTAATTGAGCCTTGGGCTAGAGCGTAAATCTCGCCATCAACTCCCTTTAATGGAGTCATTAATAAAGTTCCACCCTCAAGTGATTTTGCATCTCCAATTGAAGAGACAACAGTATCTAAACTATCGCCCTGTCTTGCAAAAGGAGGCAGTTTTGCAGTTACAATTACTGCTGCGATATTTTTTGATTTTATATCATCTGGATCTATTTTTACATTTACTGTTTGTAGCAAGTTTGATAAAGATTGAAGAGTAAACTCTGATGAGCTTCCATCACCTGTTCCGCTTAAACCAACAACTAAACCATAACCGATAACTTGGTTATCTCTAACTCCAACTACATTGGCTATATCTTTAATTCGTTCTGCGTAAAGTGAAGTTGTTATTAAAACAAATGCTAAAAACAGTAAGCGCATCTCTTTCCTTTATCAAAAATTCAATAAAGGAAAAGCAACAACTGTTCCAAAAAAGTTATTTATAGTAAGTTAGTGAACTTTTGCCAAATTTTTTAGTTTTATAAAGGGTAAAAGAGGAGATTGTCTTTGGTAAAAAAGCCTTGCTTAAGTGCTCTATCACTATTAAATCAACAAGGTTTGGATCTATTTTTTTCAAAGTTTTAATGGTTTTTTCATAAACATTTTCATCTTCTATTTCAAATGGAGGATCTACATATAATATAGTAGGTTTTTTAGTAAATTTTAAAATTTTGAAAATCTCACTAAAAGCATCGCCTTGAAAGCAATTTGTATTTTCTTTATCTATATTAATGCAGTTTTTTTCTAAAATTTTTAAAGCATTAAAATCTTTTTCAATAAAATATGCCTCTTTTGCGCCCCTACTAAGAGCTTCTAACCCCATAGAGCCGCTTCCTCCAAACATTTCAATGAAGCTAACACCAATGATGTCTGCTTGGAGAGTATTGAAAAATGAATTTTTCAGTATGGATTTAGTACTTCTAGTGGAGCTTAATGAAGGCAAGGAGATCTTTTTACCCTTGTATTTTCCAGCATTTATGGCTATTTTTAAACTATTTTCCCTCATAAAACTCTCTAACTGCCTCTACTATTTTGAAATGATATGAAGATGTAAGATCTTCAAGTTTTTTCTCTAAAAGTTTAAAATCTTTCTTTGGTATTTCTCTTTTTTTAAGCCCAGTTTTTTTTTGGTAAAAATCTTCAAGAGCTAGCAAAAGGGTTGTCTTGCTAAAAGGAAAACTCACTTTAGCACCCTCTCCTTTTAGTAAAAACAGTGGAACTTCACTTTTAAAAAAATGATCGCTTACTACAATGTCAGCTTGTTTAAATGGAGTGATAAACTCTTTTAAGAAAAGCTCAAGTGCTTTTTCTAATATTAAAGAGTTGCATTTTATTGAAATCTTCATAACTATTGCCTAGTCAAAAATTTAAATGGATTGTAACATAGTTTTCTTTTTTCTATTTTTTAAAGCCTATAAAACTTTTTTTCTTACAGTCGATATAATACTAATGAATAAATATTCACCGAGTTAAAGGAGTAAAAAGATGGATATTTTCAGCGCAACAAATAAGCAGCTAAACATTGCTCAAACGCAATCAACAAGCGTTCAAAGTCTTGAAACAAGGTCAGTTGAGCAAAGTCAAGCAAATAGAAGCGATATTAAAGATTCCAAAATCCAAAATATGCAAGATAAAAAAGAGATTCAAAAACAGTTAAATGAGACTGTTAAAGAGTTAAATGAG
>JAAYLJ010000184.1 GCA_012521935.1 Campylobacteraceae bacterium
AAGAGATTACTGTACTAAGACAAGGACATGTTAGAAGATCTAAACTTTACTATCTAAGAGATAGAAGAGGAAAAGCTGCTAGAATTAAAGAACTTAAACGCAAGTAGGTATTTTTTAAACTTCTTTTAACTGTTTCTCAAGGAATGAATTGACACAAACTTGCTACGATTTGATTATAGTTGGAGCAGGTGCATCAGGACTTACTGCCGCCTTAGAAGCTTCTAAGGGCGGACTATCTGTTTTAGTTATTGAAAAAAATCCAAAGGCTGGAAGGAAACTTCTAGCTACTGGTAATGGAAGATGTAATTTAAGTAATCATTCAATCTCTTTTCAAAACTACAATTTAGCTTCATATAGCCATATTAACTTACTATTAAACAAGTTTCAAACAAAAGAGTGTATAGATTTTTTTAACTCTTTAGGGGTATTAACTACAAAAAATGAGAGTGGGAAAATTTTTCCTCTTTCACTGCATGCAAAATCAATTGCATGGGCGCTTTATCATAACTGCTTAAAAGAGGGCGCTAGCTTTTTATTTGATAGTAAAGTTATATCTTTAAAAAAAGATTCAAATATTTTCTTAGTTTCCACCAAAGATAAACAATTTAAAACAAAAAACCTATTAATTGCTACTGGAGGAGCAGCTAGTCCAAAACTAGGTGGGAGCGAGCTTGGATTAGAGTTTGCAAAAAACTTTGGGCATAAGATAGAAAAAATATATCCATCTTTAGTTCAGTTAAAATCTTCTGATAAAACTCTAAAACTATCCTCAGGAGTAAAACTAGAAGCAGTAGTAACTTTAATGGTTGATAAAAAAAGAGTAAGGAGTGTTCAAGATGATCTTTTGTTTAGAAAAGATGGATTATCTGGACTTTCTATTTTAGCTCTTAGCAAAGAGGCCAATTTTGCATTAGAGCAAAATTTAACTGTTGTGGTATCGCTTGATCTTTTGCCAACTCTTAGCAAAGAAGCTCTTTTGAAACATTTTAAATCAAACTTTAATATAAAAATCCCACTAGATATTTTCTTATCAACAATTTTAAATCCAAACTTAATTCCAGCAATATTAAGTAGATTTAAACTTCAAAAAAATGATTTAAAAAACGATAAAAAGATTAGAGAATTTGTACATTTTTTAAAGAATTGGGAAGTAAAAATTGATGGAAATTATGGATTTGAAAGTGCTGAGGTTATGGCTGGTGGAGTTAGTTTAGAAGAGATAGATGAGAAAACATACGAATCAAAAATAGTTAAAAATTTATATTTTAGTGGAGAGGTTTTAAATGTAGATGGAGATTGTGGTGGATACAACCTCCATTTTGCTTGGGGTAGTGGAATTATTGCATCTAAAGCTATCTTAGCTAATGCTTAAAATCTTCACACTCTTTTTCTGGATCTTTTCCACTCTTTTTTATGGCTTTTTTAGCCTCTTTTACTCCCTCTTCCCAGTAGCAATGTCTATTTTTAATATAACACGCATTTACTTTTCCACTAAACATTCCAGGTAAAAGTTGTCTATTTGCTTTAAATATAAAAGCTCCCAAATGCCCTACTACTCCAATAATTAGCATAAAAAACCCTAAATTATGAATGTGAGCTGTCCAAAAAACTAAAGAGTTATTTAGCTCAATTCCCTCCACATTTTTAATCGATTTGATAATCCCTGTGATTATCATAACTCCTATCCAAAAAGCAATAAACGCATAACCTAAGCGCTGCTCTGGAAGATATTTCTCGCTTGGTGGTTCCTCTTTTCCTGTTAGCATCGCTTTTATTAAAATCCAAGAATCTTTTAAATCCCCTCTTTTTGGCAGGGCATCAAACTCTTTTCTAAAAAAATGGTAAGCCACATGATAAACTCCAACGCCTATTAAAATAACACCAAAAAAATAGTGCCACCAAAGAGTTACTCCATAATCAGCACTCCATGCAAAGCCAGGCACTTCATTTAACATATATCTTTTATAAACTGGCATCTGCCCAAAGCCAGTAAAAAAGAGAGTAAAGATTGAAAAAGCAGTTACACCATGAACTATTCTATTTGAAAAGGATTGTCTAGTTATCTTTTTCATTTTTATCTCCTTTTGTTGATTTATATACTGATAGCGCAGCTGCTGCAACTCCAGCAACAGGAGCTATCAAGGATGCCATCATCCAGTTTGTTGCATCTTCCATATTATCTGGAGTATCAGGGCTCATGTGAGGTCTTCCAGGCCTTTTGTCCCCTTTGTCTTTTTTATCTTTTAAAATAGCGCTATTTATCTTTTCAAATGGCACTTTAGATAGATACACTGTTCCAGTTCCTCCACCCTCATCTAATCCATAAAGATACCCACCAACTTCTTTAGCTTTAGCTTTTGCAATCTTTTTAATCTCTTCAAATGAGCCAAAAACTATCGCATCTTTAGGACAAGCGCTCTGGCAAGCAGGTTTCTCTCCAATTGCTTGCAAATCAGCACATCCATCACACTTATACATAACTCCTCCTCCAGCAAGTTTTGGAGTTAATTTAAGATAAATTCCAGTTCCAGCTTGTCTTTGAGGAATATTCCAAGGACAAACCTCTCTACATTTTGCCCCACCCATACAAAAATCAGGATCTATATATACCGCGCCAGTTTCACTCTTGCCAATTGTCCCAAAAGGGCATAGGTTTAAACAGGATGGATTATCGCAGTGCATACATCTTCGTGGGATAAAAATATCCTCCCCATCAACTGTAACTTTCTCCACAAAAGTCCAATTATACGGCGTGAGTCTATCTATTCTATCTCTTTCATTTGACCAATCTTCATACTCTTTTCTAGGCCAATATGGTTTTAGTGGTAGTTTTGGTTCTGGATATTTAGTATGATTTTTATCTTTACAAGCCTTAACGCAAGCTGGAATTTCTCTATCTTTGCAACCATCACACTTTGTAAGATCTATAAATGAACCAATTCTAGCATTTGGATCTTGAGCTGCTTTTGCACCCTTTGGTGTTAAAAGCAAAGCAGTGCTAGCTAATCCAGCATGCTTAAAAAATCTCCTTCTACTCTTGTCTATCATGCAAACTCCTTTATTTACAAAACAGTAAAAAGTATAACAAAGATAGAATTAGTTTTAGTTGAGATTTGTCAATTAGGTTTACATTTAAAAAATCTATTTTACCTAAAGCAGGGGCGTAGTTTTGCTACGCCTTATCTTAAGTCAATTTTTACTATTTGGCCATTTTGTATTCTAACAGCTACTAAATCCCCAGGCCTAAATGAGATACCAGCAGCTTTAGTGCTTATTACAGTAGTTAACTCTTCACCGCTATCAAGCAAGATGGTTAACTCTTGCCCAGCTTCTTGATTTAACTGATTTCCAGCAGCTCCACCAGCTAGCGCTACACCTACAATTGCTAAAGTATTACCTCTACCTTTTCCAATGGTAGTTCCGGCAAGCCCTCCAAGAGCTGCGCCACCAACAGTTCCTAAGCCACTATCGCCTATAACTGCGCCAACTACATGCGTAATTTCACCTTAATGAACTCCTGAAATTTCCCCTACATTTTGTGAACTATGAGTAGCGCATGTACATCCTGAGGAAATCAACCCTAAAGCAAATCAAGTAGCTAAAGCAATCTTTTTCATTTACTCTCCTT
>JAAYLJ010000185.1 GCA_012521935.1 Campylobacteraceae bacterium
AATTCATCATTCTTTATGATTTTTAAATCGGCTCCTAGTACCCTAACTAATTCAGCAATATTATAAGTAAAACTATCGTAGTTATCGATAAGTAAAATCATTCTATCTCACTTTTTGATTTTTAATATTATACCCACAGTTTTTTATATTTAAGAAATTGGTTTTATTAATAGTAAAAAATATTAAATTATGATCTTCTTACCCTCTCCTTTTTCCTCATAAGTAATCCCATCTCTAATATGATAAATTCTTTTAAAAGTTGGTATAATTTTTTCATCATGAGTTACCACAATTATGGCTATTTTTAACTCTTTTGCCATATCGTTTAAAATTTTGATTACGGTTAATGCTCTTTGAGAATCAAGAGGCGCAGTTGGCTCATCTGCTAAAATTATAGGGGGTCTATTAATGAGTCCTCTTGCTATAGCCACTCTTTGCTGTTCACCGCCAGACAAGGCACTAGGTAGAGCGTGAGCTCTATGATGAACGTCGAGCTCTTTTAGTAGATTGAGTGCTATTTTTCTAGAATAATCTTTCCCTTTACCTGCAAGCATTGGCAATAAAGCTACATTATCAATAGCGTTTAAAAATGGAATCAAATATGGAGCTTGAAAAATAAACCCTATTTTATCTCTTCTTAGGGCTCCTAAATCTTTAATTAACCATTTATTATCATAAATAATCTCTCCATTAATAGACATTTTTCCGCTAGTTGGCTCCATCACAGCCCCTAGACATTTAAGTAAAGTGCTCTTGCCTGATCCTGAGGGGCCAATTAGTCCAACAACTTCGCCAGGAGAAACTTCCATATTTACATTTTTTAGAGCTAAAACAGCTCTATCTCCCTCTCCAAATTGTTTTTTTAACTCTTGAATTTTAATGCCACCACTCATAATTTATCCTATCGCTTCTGCTGGGTCTATTTTTAAAGCTAAATTAATAGAGATTAAGCTTGAAAAAATTGAAATAGTCATTACTCCTAAAAAAAGTAAAAATGTATCTAAATTAGTTAAAAGTACATATTTTGGAAAGAAATCTGCCATAAAGTATGCTGAAATTTTTCCAATCATAAATCCTATCAATCCTAAAATTAAAGATTGTTGCAAAATCATCCAAGCAATTGTTCTATTTCGTGTACCTAATAGTTTTAAAACAGCAATCTCTCTAGCTTTTTCCATAGTCAAAGTATAGATTATAAAAGCAACTATGGTAGCACTTACAACGGCTAAAATTACTAAAAACATTGAAATTTGTTTAGCTGATGTTGCAATTAGTTTTCCTATTAAAATCTCTTCCATCTCGCTTTTATCATAAACAGTTAAACTCTTCCATTTTCTTATCTCATTGGCAATTTCTTGTGCATTAAAACCATCTTCTACATTTACCAAGATAGCATTTACTGCTCTATTTTCAACCAATAAAGAATTCACTCCCGCACTTACCGCACTATTTTTAAAAGCTGGATTGGCCTCAACTCTTCTTCTATCCATTAAAATTGCTTCATTGTCTTTTAAAAATTGCGCCTCTTTAGCATCTTTTAGTGGTATATAAACAATTGGATCTCCACTAGAAGAGACATGCCTGTGAGTTAAACCAACAACTTCATAGTGGTTTCTTCTTATTTTAATTTTATCCCCAATTTTAAAGCCAGTAGCTATATCTGCCACCGCCTCATAATGCCCTTTTGCAACATGTCTTCCCGCAATCAAATATGGTGGCCAGCCAGCCTGAGTGATCTCCCCAGAAGATATTCCAGCTACCATAGCTCTTACATCCTTGCCATCTTTTTGTAATTGCATAGTCAAATATGTCACATTGGCAACATCTTTAACCCCTCTTACCACACCAATGCTTCTATATAAATCATCTGGGATTGTTGAGGATTCTGCATAAGGTCCCAAAGTCTCTTTTTGTACAACCCACAAGTTAGCTCTACTATTGTCTAGCAAAACCTTTCCATCATCAACCATCCCCCTGTACACACCAGCCATTATCAAAGTTATGCCTACTAAAAGCCCTAATCCAACTCCTGTTAGTAAAAATTTACCAAATGAATGGATAATATCTTTTATGGCTAGATTTATCATTTTTTAAAGCCGCTTAGTTCTTTAACAATTTTAATTTTACTTTGAGGAGTTATCTCTTTTTTGCTATAAACAACAATCTCATCTCCTTGTTTAATTTCACCAAAAACTTGAACCATACCATCTAAATTAGAATCTAAAATTTTAACTTCAATAAACTCTATCTCATCACCATCGACTCTCCAAAGCCCTACTTTTTCATTAAATTTTCTAATTGAAGCACTTGGTACCGTAAGTTCTTCTTTAGTTTTGGGCAAAAAAACCTTTACCTCAGCTATTTCACCAATGGGAGGTACTGTTGCAGTTGTATCGAATGTAATTTTTGCTAGAAGCTCCTCTGTTATCAAATCCGCTAAGGGCTCAACTCTATAAACTTGACCTGTAATTGGACTGTTTTTTTTAGATCTTAATAACACTTCAGCCTTTAAATCTCTAACTAACTCTTTAGTAGTAGCTTGGTCAAACCTAGCATCTATCCATAAATCATTTGGATCTATAATTTCAAATATAATATCGCTTGAAGTTACATTCTCTCCTATCTCTGCTTTTCTTGAAACTATGTATCCACTAGCGGGAGCTTTAAGTTCTAAGTATTTTTTTTGAACACTAAGCACATCTAGTTCAGATTTATTTCTATTTAAATACTCTTGTGCACTCTTTAAAGAAGCCAAAGAGAGCACTAGATCATTCTTTTTATAAGAAAACTCTTCATCACTAACAGCATTGGCTTTAAAAAGTTTTTCATATCTTTCAAACTGTTCATTGGCAAAATTTGCTTCTTTTTTGGCTTTTTCTAAAAGCGCCGCAGCCTCTAAGATAGCAGCTTTTTGAGCAATAATCTTTTCATTTAAATCAATAGGATCCATCTTAGCAATGCTCTCATTAGTGGTTACAAAATCGCCCACATCTTTATATAAATCCATGATTTTTCCAGAAAAAGTTGGCCCTATTTTATAAAAATGCTTTGTGGCAACAGAACCTATACCAAAAAGCTCTCTATCAATACTTTTAAGCTCAACTCTTGTAGTAGTTATCTCACTTAATGAAAATGGTCCAGACTTTATAACTACATATAAAAAAATAATAATTATGCTAAAAATAGCAATAAAAAGTTTAAAATTAAGGAATAATTTTTTCACAACTTATTCCTTCTAAAAAAATTTCTAGTGCAGGCAGTGCTCTTTTTTCTATCTCTTTTACACTGCCATTTAGTAAAGAGCTAACAACTAACCCTTGAATTAAGCCAATAAATAAAAATGCTGCTAATTCTTCATCTAAATTACTTTTAAAAAAACCTCTCTTTTTGCCCTGCTTAAAAATTTTTATCAAAAGTTTACTGTATTCGCTCATGAGTACTTTTGCTGCTTTTTTGGTTAAGCTATCTTTTTCTTGTTGCAATTCTCCAAAAAGGAGCCTAGGCACTCCTGGATGTTTAACAACGATGTCAACATGAAGATTAAAGATATTTTTTATTGCATCCAAAGGATCTTTTGCTTCCATGCTCTTTTTCTTAGCACCGTTTAATAGTTTTTTTGAAATCCATGCTATCACTGCTTCAAATATTGATTCCTTAGTTGGAAAATGTCTAAAAAGAGCGCCCTGTGTAAGACCCATCTCATTTGCAATTGCGCTTGTTGTAATATCGCTTGGGTTTTGTTTGGAAGATAACTCTATAACTGTTTCAACAGTAACTTCTTTTCGTTTTTTAGCATTTAATTTTGTAGGAGTTGTCATATAAAACCTTTTTAGTAAGTAAGTAATTACTATCTTACTAAAATTAAAATAGTTTTGTCAATATATTATGAAGTTATTTTTAAAGTATTGTAAAAAGGTTTTAAATATGAAACTATTTAACTGTTGATGCTAAGCTTTAAACCATTAGTTCAATTCAGCTTAAAAGCTATAGGCACCAAAATATCAATTGGCAAGTGTGAGTTTTTCTCAAAAGGAGAAGAGCTCAAAACTGCATCCATAGCTGCATTGTCTAGTATGATTTTACCACTAGATTTTTCAACTTTTAAAGAAGATTTCACCACTTCACCATTTAAATCAACCTCAAATCTAACAGTGGTTTCGCCGCTAAATTTCATCTTCCTAGCTTGAATGGGGTAGTTTAAATTTGATCTTACTTTCCTCCAAATCTCTTTTAGAAAATCATCTCTAGCGCTACTATGCTCTTTATATTGACTTGTATTAGGCGCTAAAAAGGGCTCTTGGGTAATAGTGTTTGGGCTTTTGTCTTGCTTATTTTCACTATTTTTTTCTATATTTTCATTTTCTTTAAAGTTACTTTCTATAGTTTTAGCAATGGGCTCTTTTGTAGAGTTTTTGATTTTTTCACTCACTTGAATATTGGGTGCCTTTTTTTCTATTTTTTTAATAGAGGGTTTTTTATTCTCTTTTTTAGCCTCTTTAGTCTTGCTAATAAAATTCTCATCTGGCTTAATTTTTAAAATTTCACTCTCTTTGCTTTTGTCATCATTCATTTTTTCTACAATCAGCACTTCCATTTCAACAAATTTTATCTTTTCTTCATTTAATTGTTTTTGGGTTTTGATAGGGGGTTTTATTTGGCACATGCTAGCAAAAAGCCCCGCGTGAATTAAAAGTGAAAATAGTAAAAATGGAAAAAAACTATCTTTTTTTTGCACTCTTAACCTCTAAAGCAAACTTTTCTACACTATTTTTCTTACACTCATCGATTACTTTAACTACAAATTTAAAAGGAGTTTCCAAATCAGATCTTAAAAGAATACCATTTTCAAAGCTTTTATTTTTAGCAAAACACTCATTTAAATTCTGTTCTTTTACTAAAATTTCCTCACAATATATCTCTCCTTCTTTTGTTACTGTAATGACAAATGGCTTATCATTACTTGTTTGATTTTTTGAAGTTGTAGCACTAGGAAGATTAACTTTTACACTCTCTTTTTTTGCAAAAGTTGCAGTCGCCATAAATATAATGAGTAAAACTAAAACAATATCAACAAAAGGGACTATATTTATCTCTGAAATTTCATTTGAATTTAACACTCCTTTATCTCTTTTTGCAAAAGAATTGTTCTTATTTTTTTAGTGAAATAATTATAAAAAATAACGCAAGGAATAGCTACAAAAAGCCCTGTAGCAGTAGCAACTAATGCTTCTGAGATGCCTTTCATAATGAGCTCTATCTCAAACTCTCCCCCGCTATCTCCAATCATATAAAATGCACTCATAACTCCTAAAACTGTGCCAAAAAGACCAATAAATGGTGCATTATTTCCAAAAGTTGCTAATATGCCCAATCTTTTTTCAAGAAGTAGTCTAATTTTTAAGGCTGATAAGTTATCTATTTGTCTAGAAATTTTATAAAAAACTATAAGTCTTTCTAAAATTACAGCTAAAGAGACTATGCT
>JAAYLJ010000186.1 GCA_012521935.1 Campylobacteraceae bacterium
AGTAAGTTTTATATACAATTACCCTCTAAAAATCAGGACAGATGGGTGAGTGGCTGAAACCACACCCCTGCTAAGGGTGCAAGTCTTTACGGGCTTCGAGGGTTCAAATCCCTCTCTGTCCGCCATTCGTTCAAAACTTCATGAACCTCTTCTTTTAGGGCTTCTCTTACAACTTCTTTAACTGTTTCTTTAATTAAAGTATCCAAATTAGTATCCATCTTTTAATCCTTTATCTATTTTTTAGTATTATCTAGTGTTACACTACTTCTTTTTTAATGGGAATTATTTGTTTTCCTTAATTTTTTCTCTAAATTTTAACTCGATATGTTTTTCAAACTTTTTAAAAACAACAAGATGGGGCAAGGGCTTCACAAAGGCATCTAGGATTAAAAATTACTAATACAAGCTTTATATTCTATAGACACTTTGAGAATTATTTATAAGATCTAGTTAAAATATTTTGATTACTATATAGATTAGTAAATAATCAAAAGGGGTAAAAAATGTTTTTAGGCTTTATTAATAAATACCAGCTTTCAAAAACTTTAAGGTTTGAACTCAAGCCTATTGGTAAAACCTTAGAGTTTATTGAGCAAAAAGGGTTGATAGTAGAGGATGAGGCAAGAGCCGAGGACTATAAAAGAGTAAAAGAGCTAATCGATAAGTATCATAAAGAGTTTATTCATCAAGCACTTAGTGGCATCAGACTAGATGGTCTTGATAGGTACGAAGAACTATTTTTTATACAAAATAGAGATGAAAAAACTCAAAAAGAGTTTGAGAAACTGCAAGATGATCTGCGAAAACAGATAGTTGCGGGCTTTAAAGCTCATGAGGCATTTAAAAATATAGACAAAAAAGAGCTCATAACAGTAGAGTTACCAAAATTTCTAAAAGACGAAAAAGATAAAAAAGACAGAGAGATTGTTAAAAAGTTTGATAGTTTTACTACATACTTTACAGGATTTCATGAAAACCGCAAAAATATCTATAGCGATAAAGCGCAGCATTCAAGCATAGGATATAGAGTAATTCACGAAAATTTATCTATATTTTTAGCTAACAAAAGAGCTTTTGAACTGGTGCAGCAAAATTTTCCAGAGATTGCGCAAATTGCTCAAGATTCACTACTAGAACATCTTGAAGGTGGCGTGGTTGAAGATATGTTTGAGCTTGATTATTTTTCACTCACGCTTACTCAAAAATATAAAGATATCTACAACACAATGCTAGGTGGCAAGGTTTTGGAAGATGGCACAAAGGTACAAGGACTGAATGAGCATATAAACCTCTATCGCCAAAAATATAATATCGAAAAAAGAAAGCTACCAAATCTAAAAGCCCTGCACAAACAGATATTAAGCGATCGAGAAAGCATGTCGTGGCTTCATGAGTCTTTTGCAAATAGAGATGAGCTAAATAGCACAGTTGAAAAATTTTATAAAGAGAGCATTGTAGAGTTTGCGTGTTGTGATGGTGTGGTGGATATCACAGAAAAATTTGTAGAGACTTTGAGTGATGATAGTAACTATGATCTGTCTAAAGTTTTTGTCAAAAACGACATATCTCTAACCGCAATATCTCAAGAGATTTTCAAAGATTACAGAGTGATCAAAGATGCTCTGTGGCAAAAGCATCTAGCGGATAATCCAAAAGCTACAAAATCCAAAGACATAACAGTCGATGAGGAGAAATACTTTAGTCGTAAAAATAGCTATTTTTCTATCTCTCAAATAGAAAAAGCTTTGAATAAAGCTGAGTTGTCAGATGAGGCAAAAAAAGAAAAAGAGAACTACAAAGGGCTATTTGATTTTTTTAAGACAAAAGTAGCCGAAAGCTCAAAAGCTGTAAAAGAAAATTTTACAGATTGGCAAAATAATAAAGAGGATAAAAAGCTCACAAAATCACTACTAGATAGTATGCTAAATCTACAAAGAGCAATCAAACCACTTTTTGTAAAAGCAGAGATAGACAAGGATATAGCTTTTTATGCTTCTTTTGATACATACTTTGAGAGCTTGAGCGGAATTGTTAAGTTGTATGACAAAGTGCGAAATTTTTAATCCAAAAAGCCATATTTACTAGAGAAATTTAAGCTAAATTTTGATAATAGCACTCAACTAGATGGCTGGGATCTAAACAAAGAGCCTGATAATACTTCTGTATTGTTTAAAAAAGATGGACTTTTCTAT
>JAAYLJ010000187.1 GCA_012521935.1 Campylobacteraceae bacterium
CATTTAATATTCCTCTTGCAAAAGCTATTAAAAAAAGAAACCCAAATTTAGAGATAATTTACTATATACTGCCTCAAGTTTGGGCTTGGAAAGAGAAAAGAGTAGCTAAGGTTGAAAAATATTGCGACACTTTAATCTCGCTATTTCCTTTTGAGCTAAAGTGGTTTAAAGATGCAAAATTTTTAGGGCACCCCTTGCTAGATAAGATAAAAGAGGATGAGTTTAATTCACCATCTACTAACTCTCCCATAGCTTTTTTACCTGGATCTAGGGTAAAAGAGATTAAAAGATTAATGCCAATTTTCAAAGACCTTTCAAATGAAATTAAAGGGGAGAAGCTTTTAGTAATTCCACCATTTATTAAAAAAGATGAAATTTTAAATATTTATGGAAACATAGATGGCTTTACTCCCATTTTTGATACAAAAGAAGCACTTTTAAAAAGTAAATTTGCATTTATCTGCTCTGGCACAGCAACACTTGAGGCGGCTTTAATTGGAACCCCTTTTGTTTTAGCTTACAAGGCAAACAAGTTTGACTTTTTCATAGCAAAAAAATTTGTAAAGCTACCATATGCTGGGTTAGCTAATATTATATTTCATTTTTTAAATAAGCCACCTTTGCATGAAGAATTACTTCAAGATGAAGTTACAAAAAAGAGACTTTTGAGTGCATTTAAAGAGGTGAAAAAGGAGAGATTTCAAGAGTATTCTAAAGAGTTAAGAGAGTATCTAGTTGGAGGAAATGCGAATAATATTGCAAAGATGATTAAGGTATAATAGATTTTAAAAAGGAGTATTTATGCAGCCTGAACCAATGACAAAATATGGATATGAAAAACTAGAAAAAGAGTTAAACAATTTAAAAACAGTTGAAAGACCAAATGTTGTAAATGAGATTGATATTGCTAGAAGTCATGGAGACTTGAAAGAGAATGCTGAGTACCACGC
Organism: Campylobacteraceae bacterium; assembly: GCA_012521935.1. Taxonomy (GTDB): domain Bacteria; phylum Campylobacterota; class Campylobacteria; order Campylobacterales; family Campylobacteraceae; genus JAAYLJ01. The sequence goes on from JAAYLJ010000187.1 coordinate 951, forward strand.
AGCTAAAGAGAAACTAGCTTTCATTGAGTCAAGAATAGCTGAACTTAGTGATATTTATGGTAGAGCAAAGATTGTAGATCCTGCAAGTTATATGCACGATTGTGTGAGATTTGGCTCAACAGTTGAGTTAGAAGATTTAGATAGCTCTAAAGAGATAAAATATGTGATAGTTGGAACTACTGAGAGCGATTTATCTAAAGGATTCATTTCATCTTCATCCCCGCTAGCTAGGCAGTTGATGGGAAAATATGAGGGAGATGAGGTTGAAGTAAGTTTACCCTCAGGCAAACAAGATTTTGAAATACTAAAAGTATATTATGAACCAATTGCTTTTGAAAGTGGGGAAGAGTGAGTAAAAAGATAAAAGTAGCCATTGTTGGGGCTAGTGGATATACAGGTTTAGAATTAATTAAGATAATCTCTTCTCATCCAAAGTTTGAAATATCTTACATTGGAGCTAGTAAAGATGATGGAGATATATCTTTAACCCACCCTTCTTTAGAGGGTGTAGTGCGTGGTGAGATTGTAAAAAGTGATGCAAAAAAGATTTCAAAAGTGGCTTCTTTAGCCTTTTTGGCTCTCCCTCACAAAGCTTCCATGAGTTTTGCCAAAGAGTTGCTAAAGCTTGGTGTAAAAGTTGTAGATCTATCGGCTGATTATAGGCTTAGTAAGGAGCTTTATGAAGAGCACTACTGCCCACATGAAGATGAAGCTAATTTAAAAAATGCTGTTTATGGATTGCCTGAAATTTATGAAA
>JAAYLJ010000188.1 GCA_012521935.1 Campylobacteraceae bacterium
AGACTAAGGAGAGTAATTTAGTTGATTTTTTTAGAAAAAGCCCTCTTGTTGGAAAAATTGATTTTTCAAGAGATGATGAAAAATATAACGGTAGATTAAGGTTTTGAAATATTTACTAGATACAAATATTATTTCGGAATTAGTTTCAAAAAATCCAAATGCAAATGTGATAAATTTTATCTCCTTGCTAGATGAAAAAACTTTATATTTATCTGTAATTACTGAGGAAGATTTAATGGCAAGGTTTGCAAATAGGATAGTAAATATTGACATGGAAACAATGCTAATTTGGGCTAAGCAGAGTCAAAAACTTAAAGCAGCTGGTAAGCCACTGCCTATAATGGATACACTAATCGCATCAACTTGCATGGCAAATGATTTTATCTTACTTACTAGAAATGAAAAAGATTTTATGAATTTAGATTTAAAGATTATAAATCCATTTAATGCCTAATTTAAGAATTTAAATCTTAGTTTTCAAAACTTGACTTAGTAAAACGGTAGCGTAAGAGCCCTTTTGTAAACTAAAACTAAATTCAAACCAAGCTTTTTCTTTTATATATTTAAACTCTAAATCTTCTAAAAAAGTCCACGCAAACCTTCTTGAACCACTAAAATAATCTAAATATGGAAAGGATTTAGAAAAAAACTGATCCTCTATCTCATTTGCTAAAGTAGTTGCAAAAACACTCTTTTTCCCAGGCATTAAGCCTGTTGGCACAATCTCTTTTTTAAAAAATCTCTCACTCTCATTTTTTAAATCCTCAACCAAAAAAGATCTACCATGTGGATAGTGATGAGCAACATCTCCACTTAAGAGTTTGAAAAAAGTTTTTTGACCTAACAGTTCATCTGCCATCTCTTCATTAAAAATTTTTGATAACTCTTTTTTATTAAATTCATTTGCAAGTTTGGATATCTCAACCCTTCTATATAACCACTCATTAAAAAGAGTACTTTGAAATGCACTTAAGTAAAGATCTCTTTTTTTTCTATTTTTTTCAACTCTTATTCCCTCCAAAATCTCATTTGCCAAATCAAAATTATCTCCCTTTGCGCCAAATCTTTGTGATCCAAAGAAGTTTGGGAAACCTTCATTTGCTACTTTTGTCAAAGCTTCTTCTAGTTTTAGCGCATCAATTTCAAGTACTTTTTTAAGCCTTATAAAAAACCTATTTCCTTTTAAATGTCCTGTTTTTATCTTGTTTTCATGTCTTGCAAAAGAGAGTATCTTTATCTTTGGATGCAAGAAGTCTTCAAATTTTTTTTCAAACTTAGCATTTACGCTGATGTACTGGGTGGTCATTCCATCTTTATCTTTAAGTCCAGCATACCCAAACTCTCTTATGTTCACCCCGCTATGTTTTGAAAGATCGCTTAACATTTGCCATGTTGTTAAATCTTTTTTTCTAATGTGCATTATAAGGTGCTCTCCACTTCCACTAAATTCATAAAGTGGCAGCTCAAAAACAGTAAAATCACTGCTGTTTTTGGAAAAATGAACGCTAGTGATTGGGCTATGATTTAAGTAGTAAAACTCTCTCAATACTTCTCCTTAAAATGGTGCTCTTTGCAAGAGCTTTGGTATCTGCCTCTTGTGGCTTTTGCAAAAACTCTAAAGGGGGTTTTTGTTTTTTTTGATATGTTTTTTAATTTTTTTAAATTTTTTGGATTAAATGAAAAAAGAAGCTCAAACTCCTCTCCACTACAAAGTTCATCTTTACTTAGCTTTTCTAAAAACTTAACTCCTAAATTGTTTATCTTGCAAATCCTAGAGAGATCTTTACTTATTCCATCTGAAATATCCATGCTTGAGTGGATGAAAGGCGCGGCTTTAAAGAAAAAGTTTGCTCTTATTTTTGGCTCGATAAATCTTGAGTTTTTAGAGACTCTTCCTCCTCTTAAAAGTCTTCTTAAATCTTTCAAGCTCCCACCAACTTTACCTGTATGAGCGATAAAATCGCCCTCTTTCATCCCTTTTCTAAAGATAGGTTTTTTACTTTGTGAAATGATAGTTATGGAAATAGAGAGTTTTTCTCCTGATGTTGTATCGCCACCAATTATCTCTA
>JAAYLJ010000189.1 GCA_012521935.1 Campylobacteraceae bacterium
AAATCTCTCATAAGCAGCATTTGTTCTTAAGTCTAAATATCTATATTTTAATCTTACCTCTTCGCCAACATCGCTATCTCCAATGACAAAAGGAAGAGCTTTTGAAGGGTTTTCAACTATTAAAGAGTTAACTAAAACTTCAATCTTGCCTGTTGGAAGTTTTGGGTTTTCTAATCCTTCACCTCTTGGCCTTACAATGCCTTTAACTCTTAAAACAAACTCATCTCTAACTTTAGAGGCAATATCGTGAGACTCTTTAGAATCTTTTGGATCACAAACTAATTGAATGAGGCCACTTTTATCTCTTAAGTCTAAAAATATAACCCCGCCATGGTCGCGGTAGCTATTTACCCAACCACAAAGTTCAACCTCTTGCTTTATATTCTCTTCGTTTAATTCAGTACAGTAATGACTTCGCAAAAAACTTTTCCTATATTTTGAATTTTTAAGGGTGTCATTGTAGCAAAATCATGCTTGTTGTTAAATAAAGCACTATTTAAAAGAGTAAAAAAGAGGCAAACACCCCCTTGTTTAATTGGAATAGTTTGGCTATTTATGATAAAATCCGCCTATGAATGAAAAGTTTAAAAAAATTGATAATATTGGCTTAATCATAAGGCCTTACAGCAACCTTTTAACTGTAGTAAAAAGATTAGAAAAAGTTATAAATGATAGAGGATTGTCTTTATATATAGAAAAAGAGGGAGCTAAGTTTCTAGGCTTAAAAGATGGAGTGCCCTTTAATGAACTTATAAAAAAATCTGATATTCTTGTCTCTTTGGGAGGAGATGGAACTTTGCTATCAGCTTGTAGAAGAGTTTATGGATTAAATATCCCAATTCTTGGCATCCACGCAGGGGAACTTGGTTTTTTAACTGACATTAAAGAAAATGAGATTAAAGAGTGCATAGACTCTTTAGTTGCGAATGATTTTAAAATAGATGAAAGGATAATGCTTCAAGTAACTCTTCATAAAGATGGTAGAGAAAAAAGTACAGTTGCGTTTAATGATGTGGTTTTCTCAAGAGCCGCAGTTTCGCAAATGGCAAAGATAGAGGCATTTGTAAATGGTAAATCATTTAACACTTACCATGGAGATGGAGTGATAGTCTCAACTCCCACTGGATCAACTGCTTATAATCTCTCAGCAGGTGGCCCCATTTTATATCCAATGGCAAAAGCTCTTATTTTAACTCCAATTTGCCCGCACTCCTTAACCCAAAGGCCGTTGGTGTTAACCTCAGAGTTTGAGATAAAATTAAAAAGCCAAGATGAGACTATTTTGGTTGTAGATGGGCAAGATAAGTATGAAATGAGTAATTTTGATTTTGTAGAGATTAAAGTAGCCAAAGAGTATGCAAAACTTATCCACGCTTCTAAAAGAGACTATTTTGATATATTGAAAGAAAAATTACGCTGGGGCAACGCATGATAGAAAGACTTTTGATAAAAGATCTTCTTAGTTTTAAAAATGTTGAATTAGAGTTTGATAGTGGCTTAATTGTTTTTTCTGGGGCTAGTGGAACTGGAAAATCCATCTTAATGAGAGCCATAATTTCGCTTTTTGGACATGGAGATAGTGAGGCTTCTTTAGTTGAAGCAGTTGTTAATGAAGAGCTTGAACTTGAAGAGCTTGGAGTTTTGCAAGAGAGTCCAAATATCTTAAAATGCGTAAAACAAAAAAGCACTAGATACTTCATCAACTCTCAAATGGTGCCAAAAAAAGGTGTCTATCAAGCAACTCAAAAAAAGATAAAATATTTAAACGCAAAAGAGAGTGATGAACTTAGTCCTAGCTCACTCTTAAAACTTCTTGATAGTGCTGTTTCAAGTAGTGATTTTAAAGAGTTAAAAAAAAGACATAAAGAGTGTTTTATCAACTTTTCAAAAGTTAAAAAAGAGTTAGAAAAACTTGAAAATGAAGAGAGGCAAATAGAGGAGTTAAAAGAGTTTGCTAAGTTTGAGATTGAGAAAATCAAAGAGATTAATCCTCAAATAGATGAGGATGAAAAGCTAATGAATGTTAAAAAAATGTTATCAAAAAAAGAGAAGTTACAAACTTCTTTAGAGCAAGCAGCTAGGATATTTGATTTTGAGAGCGCTGTTTTTGAAGCTTTGAGTATCGCTGGGATTGATGGTGAATTTTTTAGCTCATCTATGAATGAATTAAGAGCTCATTTAGAGAGCGCTTCAATGGAACTTAGTGATTTAGATGAAGTAAATGTTGAAGAACTTCTTGATAGGATTGAACTAATAAGCGATTTAAAAAGAAGATACGGGGGCATTAAAGAGTGCTTAGAATATTTGGAGAAAAAAGTAAAAGAGCTTGCTCATTATGAAAATATTTCTTTTGAAAAAGATGAGTTAACAAAGCTTTATGAAAAACTAAAAGATGAGGTAGAAAAGAGCTCTTTAGAGTTAACTAAATATAGAAAAGAGGCTTTGCCAAAATTAGAAAAAAAGATAAATTCATACCTAAATGAACTCTATTTAAATGATTTAAGTTTAAGTTTAAATAGTACTTTTTTGAGTGAGTTTGGAGTAGATGAAGTTGTAGTTAGCTTGAAAAATGTATCTTTAAAAGATATAAGCTCAGGTGAATTAAATAGAGTTAGATTGGCTTTTTTAGCTACTACTAATGAGTTTGATGGGGGAGAAAGAGGAGTTTTGCTTCTTGATGAAATAGATGCAAATTTAAGTGGAAAAGAGGCGATGAGCATCGCTAAAGTTTTAACACTATTATCAAAAAATTATCAAATTTTTGCAATCTCACATCAGCCGCAACTCTCATCAAAAGCAAATGAGCATTTTCTGGTTCAAAAAAGTGGTGAAGAGAGTAGCGTTAAGAAGTTAAGCAAAGAAGAGAG
>JAAYLJ010000002.1 GCA_012521935.1 Campylobacteraceae bacterium
AAAGAGAAGAAATCTTTACACAAAGATGAAATTAACAAGCTAAATAAATCATTTAGTAATAATTATAAATAATATTTACATATATTTTAAGCATAAATTAGTAATTAAAAATATATAATCTTCTTAATCTTAAAATTAAAGAGAAGAGATGTTTAAAAAATCTTTAGTTCTTTCTGGAGCCCTAGTTTTTGCAACGGCTGGCTTAGCAAATGACATTGAGTCGTACTTGGGTATTGGTGGTGGGGTAGATTGGTCTCGTTTTAAAGAGAATGTTACTTATACAGCACCAGGTATTTATAAATCATCATCGATTACAGAAACAAAATCTGCTTTTAGCATGAAGCTTACTGGCGGGGCGATAGTAGATCAAAACCATAGACTATCTCTTAGCTACATCCCTGTTTTTAAAAGTTACTACAATATACACAATTTTCTAGGAGCGTATGATTATCTATATTCGCTTGATGGAGATAAGAAGATTTATGGTGGTATCCACTTAGGTTTTGCAAACTTTAAAGGGAAAAAAGATGCAAGTGTGTATGGCGATAAAACTGCTTTTGCATATGGTTTGCAAGGTGGCTTAATTTATGAGTTAGATAGAAACTTAGAGCTTGATTTTGGATTAATGTACACAAAACATGATGCTAAATTAAAATATCAAGAAACAGTTGGAGCTGGAGTTGATAATTCAACTGTTAAACTTGAGCACTCCCTATCAGCTTTAGTTGGAATAAACTATAAGTTTTAAAAGTTAGCCACAAACATTGTGGCTAACTTGCAGGATTTCCACTTCTTAAGCTTGGATTTTTTGAACTAATAATCCACTGTTTTGCAAAGATTAGAAAATAGACTAAAAAGCCAATGGCGTAAGAAATTCCTTCATTTGGTATAAAGCCTAAATTCTTGACGCAAATATTTGGAATCATCACAAGTGGCACTATGGCTAAAAGTATTAATCTTTCAATATAACTACATTTTGTAACAAACCACCCTTGAAGTGCGCTTGAGAAAGCAAACATCCCCACTGTTGCACCTGTTAAAATGAGTAAAATTTCAAAAGGATTAGTTATCCAAGAGATGCTTTTTGGATCATTTGGACTAACGATACTTTCTATGAGTAAAATTTTATTATTGAAAAAGAAGGCAAAAGGTACCAAAGTAGTTCTTAAATCATAAAAAAATCCTTGAATGCCAACTGAAACTGGATTTGCTTTAGCTATCCCAGCTGCGGCGTAAGCTGCAATACCAACTGGAGGTGTATCATCAGCTAAAATCCCAAAATAAAATACAAAAAGATGCACCGCAATTGCTGGAACTAAAAGCCCATTTTTTGCAGCTAAAAGCAAAATAACTGGCGCTACTAAACTTGATACAACTATGTAGTTTGCAGTTGTAGGAAGCCCCATTCCTAAAATTATACTCATCACAGCAGTTAAAAGAAGTATTAAAATGATGCTATTCCCAGCTAAAAGATCTACAACTTCAGCTAAAACCTGTCCAACCCCAGTAAGTGAAATGGAGCCAACAATCAAGCCTGCCAAAGCCGTAGCAATGGCAACTGTCACCATGTTTTTAGCTGCATTTACCATTGCCCAAAATATATCTTTTAAGCCTTTTATAAAATCATTTAACAAAACTCTCTCTTTCTTAAAGATTTTTTTAATAGGCCCTTGAAGTAAAATCATTATAAATAGAACCAATATCGAGTTTAAGGCTGCGGAAATTGGAGATTCTTTTGCTATTAAAAGAGTATAAAGAAGAACAAATATTGGAATGAGATAGTGTAGTCCACTAAATAAAATCTTAAGGCTAGATCTTAACCCATCTCCTTTTAAACCCTTTAATCCTAATTTGCTACTTTCTAAATGGACGATAAAAAAGAGCCCAGCGTAGCATACAAAAGCAGGAATTACAGCAGCAACCATAACATAAGTGTAGCTCATTCCTAAAAATTCAGCGATTATAAAAGCAGCAGCTCCCATGATTGGTGGCATAAGTTGACCATTTACCCCAGCGGCAACTTCAATGGCACCTGCTTTAGTGCTTGAGAGTCCAGCTTTTTTCATTAATGGAATGGTAAAAGTTCCAACAGTAACAACATTAGCAGTAGAGCTCCCGCTTACCATTCCAGTAAGCCCGCTTGCGATAACACTCGCCTTAGCAGGACCTCCTCTAAATCTACCCAAAAGTGCAAAAGCAACATTTATAAAGTATTGCCCAGCTCCAGCTCTCTCAAGAAGAGCGCCAAAGAGTACAAAAAGATATATAAAGCTAGTACTTACCCCTAATGGAACACCAAAAATCCCCTCTGTAGTTAAAAACATATGGCCAGCTAATTTATTTATGCTAGCACCTCTATGAGCGATTATATCTGGCATTGATTGGCCAAAATAGCAATATAGTAAAAATATAAAACCTATAGTCCCTAATGCAGGTCCAATCATTCTTCTACCTGCTTCAAGTAAAATTACTATTGCAATGATGGCTATGATAATATCTCTTGTTAAATAATCTCCAGGTCTTAAAGCTAAACTATAAAATTCAATGAATGGATATAAAACTGCTCCAGCGCCTAAAATAAGGAGCATCCAATCGTACCAAGGGATTTTACTGAAAGCTTTTTTGTGATAAGTGAGCGGAAAAAGTGAAAAAACAAGAGTTACTGCAAAAGCAAGATGAATAGATCTTGCCATTACGGTATTTAAAGGAAAATATGCGATATAAAGCTGAAATAGTGACCAAGAAAAAGCAACAATGGTAGTAAGCCAAAAGAGCCCTTTTGAGGTAAAGGTTCTAGTTTTTACCTCAAGAGCCCCATCTTCACTAAAAGACTCCTTAGTTGCTGTTTTATTATTAAGTTCATCCATTTCTAAACTTGACTACTTTAAAACACCAGCTTCTATGAAAGCCTCCTTAGCTGCTGGATGAAGCGGAGCGCTCAATCCCTCAAGTAGCGACTCTTTAGTGACAAATTTTAGTGCTGGATGAAGATTTTGATACTCTTCAAAATTATCCAAAACAGATTTAACTACTGCTTTTACACTAGCATCACTTTGATTTTTGCTAGAAACTAAAACTGCTTTTACGCCGATGGTTAAAGTATCATGATCTACTCCATCATACAACCCTTTTGAAATTACTCCTTTTGCATAATATGGGAGTTTTTCAATAATCCTATCTGCAACATCCTCATCAATACTCACCAAATCTATCGGTAAAGATATAGCTGCATCAGTGATGTTTGCCGTGGGGTGCCCAACCATATAGAAATAACCATCAATTTTTTTATCTTTCAAAGCCATAGGCGATTCAGGAGCTGTTAAAACTCCTCGGTGTGAGAGATCTTTCTCGCTAATGCCATACTCATTAAAAACTGTAAGAGCTGTAAATTCATTTCCACTGCCAGGATTTCCAACATTAATTTTTTTTCCTTTTACATCAGGGTATTTTTTAATATTGCTACTTTTTGATACAACAAAAGCTAAAAGTTCAGGGTAGATTGACATTACTGCTCTTAAGTTTTTATCACTCTTGCCTTCAAAATTTCCAATACCATTATATTTATCGTACACAACATCACTTTGTACAAAACCAAAATTAAGCTCATCTTTTAAGACATTGTTTACATTATAAATAGATCCACCAGTTGATTCAACTGAACAGCGAATATCTTTATTTTTATTTGCCAACCTGCATATAGCGCCACCAACAGGATAATAAGTTCCTGTCATTCCCCCAGTACCAATAGAGATAAACTCTTTTGCCATTAGGCTTGAAAAAGTTAAGCCTAAAGAAATGAAAAATAGAAAAATTTTCTTCATACACAACTCCTTATTTTTTCTCATAGTAACAAAACAAGGAATCAATTTTTCTTATAAAACAGAAAAATAAGCTACCAAATAAGTTAATGTAATAAAAAGTAACACATAAGTAAAAATAAGTTTAAAAACTAAAAGAGTGCTTTTTGGTTTTTACGAAAAAGTTCAAAACATTTAGGGGTAGCAACTCTGCCTCTTGCCGTTCTTTCTATGTAACCTTTAGATATGAGATATGGTTCAATGACATCTTCAATTGTTCCTTCATCTTCACTTAGAGCCGCGGCAATAGTACTAAGCCCAAGCGGCCTTCCATCTGATTCTAATAAAATATTTATAAATCTTAAATCCATCTCATCAAAGCCCATTGAGTCAACTCCAAGCTCTTCAAGTCCATATTTTGCACGAAAAAGATTTATCATATTTTCATCTTCTACATCAGCATAATCTCTAATTCTTTTTAGCAGTCTAAGTGCTATTCTAGGAGTTCCTCTGCATCTTTTTGCCATCTCTAATGCTGCGTCACCATCGCAAGGTTTTTCAAGTTTTATGGCAGCTTTTTGGATGATTTTAGAAAGCTCTTGTGAGGAGTAAAACTGTAACCTAAAGTGCATTCCAAAGCGATCTCTTAATGGAGAGCTAATCATTCCAGCCCTAGTTGTAGCGCCAATTAGCGTAAATTTAGGTAAATCAATCTTTATAGTTTGTGCAGCAGGTCCGCTTCCAATGATGATATCAAGCCTAAAATCTTCCATTGCAGGATATAAAATCTCTTCAATTGCAGGTGAGAGCCTATGTATCTCATCTATAAAAAGTATATCTCCTTCTTCTAAGTTTGTTAAAATTGCAGCTAAATCACCACTTTTTTCTATCATGGGTGCGGCAGTTATTTTAATGTTTGCTACCATCTCATTTGCAATTATATAAGCAAGTGTTGTCTTTCCAAGCCCAGGAGGTCCAAAAAATAGAACATGATCTAAACTCTCTCCTCTTTTTTTGGAAGCTTTAATGAAGACTTGAAGATTTTTTTTAATCTGCTCTTGTCCAATATAATCACCCCAAGAAGTTGGTCTAAGTGAGTTTTCGTACTCACTTTCAAACTTTAATTTTTCAATCTCAACTACTCTTTCCATTTAATAACTCGTCTTTTCATCTGGGAATTTACGCATCTTTACCTCATTTGCATAACAAGAGATGGCTTCATCTATAAGCTTTGCGCCTTCAAGATATTTTTTCACAAATTTTGGTTTAAAATCACTAAAAAATCCAAAAGCATCGCTCCAAACAAGAACTTGTCCATCTACTTCATTTCCTGCCCCAATGCCTATTAATGGTATGTTCACGCTTTTTGAAACCTCTTTTGCAACACTGCTTATAACTCCTTCAATAACTATGCAAAAAACTCCAGCCTCATAAAGTGCTTTAGCGTCTTTAATGAGCTTAGCTTGCTCTGTTTCACTTTTGCCTTTTACTTTATATCCACCCTCAGCTCTAGAGTTTTGCGGAAGCAAACCAATGTGTCCCATAACTGCAATGCCATTATCTACTAAATATTTTGCAATATGTGCGCGATTAGTTCCACCTTCAATCTTCACCGCATGCGCATCAGTTTGTGAGTAAAATTTACTTGCATTTTTAAGTGCGATTTCTGGAGTTGGGTAACTATTAAAAGGCATATCAGCAACTACAAGAGAGTTTTTTGCCCCTTTACAAACTGCTTTTGTGTGATACAGCATAATTTCCATCGTTGCACTTAGCGTGTCTTTTTCGCCGCCAAAACTCATGTGTAAGCTATCTCCAACTAAAATAATATCAACATGAGGATCAAAAAGTTTTGCAAAAAGAGCATCGTAAGCTGTTATCATCACAATAGGCTCTTGATTTTTCCTCTCTTTGATTGAAGATACTGTTTGGGCTTTTTTTAAATTTGGTAATATGCTCATAATTAAATCCTAAATAAGGGGTTAGCCTATCTTGAAGTACCATAGATTTTATCAAAAAAATGGTACAATTGCAACGAATGAGAGGTTAAAAGATGGGAATATTTTCGCATTTAGAAGTCGATTTTGATTTAGAGCTTGTTGAGGATTTCATAATCCATTACAACATAATGTGCGAATCAATGGAGCCACTAATCATTGGACTATCTAAAGAAGATGAGTATCATGACAATATAGGCGAGCTTTTTAGAATATTTCACAATATCAAATCTGCTGCTGGTTTTGTAAAACTAAGCCCAATAGTAAAACTAGCCTCACTTAGCGAGGATATAGTTGAAGAGGCAAGAGGTTTGAA
>JAAYLJ010000190.1 GCA_012521935.1 Campylobacteraceae bacterium
CTATTGGGTTTTTAAAAGTTGATAAAAATATTCAAAAAATCTTAGATGAAGAATCGGTTGATTTAATCTTAATGGACAGAAATCTTCCTCAAATAGAAGGAACAACTTTTATAAATCAAATAAGATCAAAAGGCTATACAAATCCCGTAATATATGTAAGTGCCAAAGATAAAGATGAGGATATATTAAAGGGTTTTAATTGCCATGGAGATGACTATATTACAAAACCTTTTAATGTAAAAGAGTTGTGTGCAAGGGTAAAAGCTGTTATAAAAAGAAGCTCACGAGAAGTTGATGTTTTAAAGGTAAAAGACATAGTTTACAAATCTTCAAATAAAAAGTTTTACATTGAAGATATTGAGATGCAACTAAGTCATTTGGAACATAATTTACTTCTTGAGTTTATTAAAAATAAAGATATTTTACTCAGTAGAGATTATTTACTAAGTACAGTTTGGCAAGACCCTCTTGAGAAAAAAGAAAAAACGGTTAATGTTGCGATTAAGAGACTCAAAACTAAGATTGACCCTGATGGTGAAAAAAATTATATTCGTTCCATTAGAGGTGAGGGCTATATCTTTTGTTAAAGATTCATCAACTATTTTTACGAACATATTTTACAATTTTTGCAGGGATTATTATTACCTTTACTCTGCTTACTTATTTCTGGGCAAAAAGCCTCTATCTCCATCAAATAGAAAAAAACTTAATTCAAAATATCGATACTGTTGCTATTTTTTTAAAAGATAAAAAGAGTATGGGCAATATAGAAAATATTGTAAATACTTTAAATGAAGAGCTTGACCTTAGGATTACAATCATAAACAGTGATGGCAAAGTAATCGCAGAGAGTGACAAGGAACTCTCAGACATAAGCAATCATGCAAATAGAGCTGAAATACTACAAGCAAAAAATGAAGATATAGGCAAAGATGCAAGGCTTTCTGTAACTTTAAATAAAGAGCTACTATATATTGCAAAAAAAGTAAAAATAAATGAACAAACTTACTATATAAGAATGGCTGACTATACAAATAAAATCAATGAAAATTTTATGAAACTCAGCCTTGATATAGTTTATTTTGTTGTATTGTTTTTAGTAATTATATTTTTAGCTTCGTATTTTATTACAAAGCGAATCAAAAAAGAGACGGATAGTATTTTGTCTTTTTTGATACAACTATCAAATAAAAAAAGCTCTTTTAACCTTAGTTCAAACTATACTTATGAGTTTGATAAAATTGCAAAACTATTAAACAAAGTAGCTCTAAAATTATCAAAAAAACAGAAACAAAAATCTAGGCAAACAGCCAAGTTAAAACTTGCAAATAGACAAAAAGATGAGATAATCTCTGCAATATCACATGAGTTTAAAAACCCAATCGCCATCATCTCAGGATATAGTGAAACGATAATAAATGATGAAAAGATGCCAGAGGCGATAAAGATAAAATTTTTAAATAAAATCTACACAAATGCAAATAAAATGTCTCAAATAGTAGATAAATTGCGTCTTACTTTAAAGCTAGAAGAAGAAAAACAAACGATAGTACTTACTCCTTGCTCTATGAAAAAAATAGTTGAAAATTGTATTGGCGATTTAGAAGACAAATATAAAGACAGAAAGATACATATTTTGGGAGAGGATACAAGAATAAGAGTTGATGAAATACTTATCTCTATGGCTATCTCAAATTTACTAGAAAACGCACTAAAGTATTCAGAAGATGAGATAGTAATAAATATATTAAAAGACTCAGTTTGCATTGTAGATAAGGGGATTGGTATAGATGAATCGGAAATCAAAAATATAAATCAAAAATTTTATAGAGTTTCAAATAATGGCTGGAACAACTCCTTAGGATTAGGACTTTTTATCGTGCAATCAATCTTGTCTCTACATTATTTTTCTCTTAAAGTAAAATCTGAAATAGGAAAAGGCTCGGAGTTTTGTATAGAGTTTGAGTAAGCGAGCTAGATATAAAACAATTTTTTAAAAACTAAAAAATTCATCTACAAAACACTCTCAGTTATTTTAAGATAAAATCAACTTTATCAGATTTTTATTTAGAGGTTTTATCTATGACAATGTTTCAAAATTCAGTCTTAAAGAGTTTTACTCAAAATGAAAGTTTAGACCTAAAATCACAAATCAACCAAACAGACAAAGAAATAGATGCAATGGTTTATACACTTTATGATTTAACAGATGAAGAGATTAAGATTGTGGAGGGTAAATAGATGCTAAAAGAAAAACTTGAAGAGCAATTGAACTTATTAAGAAACTCTTGTGAGCTTTATGATAAAGGAAAAATTGAGGAAGCTTTAAAAATTTCTTCAACATTAAGAATATTATTTTGTGATAAAGATTCAAATAGCCAACAACTAAAGCAAAAAGAAACAATTAAATTATTATCAACTTTAGAAGATAACTCTAAACATCCTCTTATGAAAAATATTGATGTTCAATTTTCTATTCCTATAATGGTTACCAGCGAAGGGCAAAAGGCATTTTTAGATAATA
>JAAYLJ010000191.1 GCA_012521935.1 Campylobacteraceae bacterium
GCTAGAAATACCTTAGATGAGCTTGGTTTTTTAGAAGTAGAAACTCCAATGCTAACAAAAGCCACACCTGAGGGCGCTAGAGATTATTTAGTTCCAAGCAGGGTTCATCATGGCGAATTTTACGCACTTCCACAATCCCCTCAACTTTTCAAACAACTTTTAATGTGTTCTGGATTTGATAGATATTTTCAAATAGCAAAATGCTTTAGAGATGAAGACTTAAGAGCTGATAGACAGCCTGAATTTACTCAAATTGATATTGAAACAAGTTTTTGCTCTCAAGAAGAGATAATTAGCATAACCGAAAAGATGATTAAAAATATCTTTAAAGTCGCGGGACATGAGATTTCTATACCATTTAATCAAATGAGATATAAAGAGGCTATGGAAAAATATGGCTCAGATAAGCCAGATCTTCGCTTTGATTTAGCCATGGTTGATGTAGATAAAATATTTTTAAAATGTAGTAATGAAATTTTTAGCACAATTGCAAAAGATCCAAAGAAAAACCGTATTAAAGCCCTAAGAGTACCAAAAGGTGATGAGATTTTTTCAAAAAGACAGATGAAGGGCTTTGAGGATTATGTAAGAGGATTTGGGGCAAGTGGGCTTGGATATTTCCTAATGAAAGAAGATGGTTTAAAAGGGCCATTAACTAAATTTTTTGCCCAGCAAGATTTAGAAGAGATAGTTGAAGCTTGCCAACTTGAAGTTGGTGATGTTGTCTTTTTTGGAGCAGGGCCAAAGAGATTAGTTTTAGACTATATGGGCAGATTTAGACTCTATTTAGCCAAACTAATGGAGATAGTGCCAGAAGATAAATTTGAGTTTGTATGGGTGGTTGATTTTGATATGTTTGAAGTTGAAGAGGGAAGATTAAAAGCTCTTCATCACCCTTTTACAATGCCAAAAAATATTGATGCAAATCCAGAAGATATGGAATCTTTAGCATATGACATAGTGTTAAATGGAGTAGAACTTGGCGGTGGAAGCATAAGAATTCATAAGCAAGATATCCAATCAAAAGTTTTTGATATTTTAGGCATAAGCAAAGAAGAAGCAGATGAAAAGTTTGGATTTTTACTAAAAGCACTTGAGCTTGGCGCTCCTCCACATGGCGGGATCGCGCTTGGGCTTGATAGACTTATGATGTTACTAACTAAATCAAAAAGCATTAGAGATGTGATTGCATTTCCAAAAACGCAGCGTGCACAATGCTTACTAACCGACGCACCAAGCGATGTGGATCCATCACTTTTAAAAGAATTAGGTATTAGAAAATCAAATATCACAAAAGGATAATTATGAAAAAACTTTTTTTAATCATAGGAGCGCCAGGCAGCGGTAAAACAACAGATGCTAGCTTAATTGCAAAGAAAAATAGTGAAACTATGGCACACTACTCAACAGGAGATCTTTTAAGAGAAGAGGTAGCTAGTGGAAGTGAGCTTGGAAAAAGAATTGATGGTTTTATAAGTAAAGGAAATTTAGTACCATTAGAAATCGTTGTAGATGCCATCATTAGCGCCATTAAACAAAGCGATAAAGAGACTGTTTTAATTGATGGTTTTCCAAGAAGTATTGAACAAATGAATGCGCTTGATGAGATTTTAGAAAAAGAGAGCGAGGTTAAGCTTTGCGCAGTAATTGAGGCTGAAGTTAGTGAAGAGGTAGCTTGTGAGAGAGTTTTGGGAAGAAACAGAGGTGCGGATGATAATGAAGAGGTTTTTAGAAATAGAATGAAAGTATATAGCGATCCTCTACCTGCAATCCAAGCATTTTATACAAATAAACGCTTGCTTCATAAGATAAATGCACAAAGATCTATCGAAGAGATAGTTGAAGATATGAACTCATTTATCTTATCTAAAATTTAAATTTTTCTTTACAAACTAGGAGAGATTATGGGTTATAAGAAAGTAAATAGTGGTAAAAATCCTGATGAGCTTAATGCCATCATAGAGATTCCTTATAAATCAAATATAAAATATGAGATAGATGAAGAGAGTGGCTTAGTAAAAGTTGATAGGATTTTATACTCTGCAATCTATTTCCCAGCAAACTATGGTTTCATTCCATCAACCCTTTCAAAAGATGGAGATCCAGCTGATATTTTAGTAATTAGCGAAGCCTCTTTTCAAGCTGGAAGCATAGTTCCTTGTAGGCTAATTGGGGTTCTTCCAATGGAAGATGAATCTGGCATGGATGAGAAGCTAATAGCTCTTCCACTTGCAAAGATAGATCCAACACTAGCTGAGATTGAAGATATTAATGATCTTCCCCTAGCCCTTCAAAATAGAATAAAAAACTTTTTTGAAACTTACAAAATGTTAGAGCCAAATAAGTGGGTAAAAGTTAAAGCATTTGAAGGAAAAGAAGCGGCTAAAGCTTTACTTGAAGAGGCTTTGGAAAACTACAAAAAAGAGATTTAATTATTTTTTCTAAAATAGGCATCCACTCCATTTGCGATGCCTATTGCTAAACTTGTTTGATAGCTACTTGTAAACATTCGTTTTGATTCAGCTGGATGAGTGATGTAGCCAATCTCAAGCAAAATTGCTGGCATTTGTGCACCTACTAAAACCCAAAATGGCGCCTCTCTAACCCCTCCATCTCTAATTTTATACTTAGATGAAAGCTCATTAAACATGCCTTGATGCACATCCAAAGCAAACTTATTAGAAGCAATAATTTTTTCTCTATTTAAAAAATTAAGGTATGTCTGTTTAGAGAAGTGGTTCATCTCTTCAATGTCTGATTTATTCTCAAGCTCAGCTACATTTTTAGATCTTTGTGACCTTGCTGGTGAGAGAAAGAATGTTTCAACCCCTTCCATGGAAGCGTGTTTATCTTTTGTAGGTGCTGCGTTTGCATGAACAGAGATGAATAGATCTGCATTTTTATCATTTGCGATTCTAGTTCTAGATCTTAGTTGGATAAAAATATCTTTGCTTCTAGTGTAAAAAACTTTATAACCTCTTTTTTTTAACTCCTCTCCAAGCTTTAATGAAAGAGCTAAAACCACCTCTTTTTCCCTATATTTTCCATTAACCGCACCCGCATCTTTTCCACCATGCCCAGGGTCAATAACTATGACTCTATTTTTGGCATTGATTTTTTTAATGCCGCTTTTTTCTTCATATGGTTTTGTTGATACGGCAGCTGCATTAGCACTTAATCCTATAAAAAGATGTTTATCTTTTGCTATATGGCGCAGATTTAGCGCTTTTTTGTGAGAAAAAACAATTCTAATTGTATCTTTATCATACTGCGCTACTCTTATTTGATCTATATCCTTACTCTCATATGTTCGCGAGTTCCCCATTAAAGCACCTGGAACATCAAAAACATACCTATGCGTCCCTTTTGATTGTAGCAAGAAAGATTTAATCTCATTAATATTAACTTCTTGATTAAATCTTAAAATTACATCTGTATTTTTAAACTCTACCCCTAAAGCAGCTTTATTGGCTGTTGGCGCACTTTGTACTTTATTAACTACATTTTTAGGCGCCTCTTTAGCTGCTGGTTTTTTAGCCAAAGGCTCTTCACCTAAAGTTTTTAACTCTTTCTCATAAGCGCTTGCATCTAAATCTAAGGCTTTAGAGCTTATGAGCAATCTTTTTAAGGAGGATATTTTTAACTTTGTGTTATTTTGAATGATTGATTGGATATATATATTTTTTAATTGATGATGGTATCTTAGTATCGCTTCACTATTTGAGTTAGAAAAGTTTTTATCAAACTCTTTTATTTGATTATGATAAATCTCATTCCCAAATAAAGAGATGGTAAGAAAGATGGTTATATGGATAAAAAGCTTAAGAATCTTCCCCATAAACCAACTTTTTAATCAGCTCTTCTACTGAAATTAACTCTTTTAAAAGGTAGCCATTAGAGCCTGTAAAAAATAGTCCGCTTTGAACCTCTCCTAGGTAAGCATCAGCTAATCTATCAGCTATACAGTAGCCAACTTCTCTAGCCTCTCTTCCTCTTTTGCAAGGTGCTACGCAATTACTTATACATTTTATTGGTGGACCCTCTTTTTTTGCAACTGCTTCTATTAGGTTGGTTTTTACACCTCTAGCAGGATAACCAACTGGTGAATTAAACAGTTTTATATCATCTTTTGTTGCATTTAAAATTACTTGTTTAAAATTTTCATGCGCATCACACTCATGAGTACCTATAAATCTTGTACCCATTTGAACACCGTTTGCGCCAAGCCCTAGCATGATTTTTATATCTCTATTATCCCAAATGCCACCAGCAGCAAAAAGTGGAAAATCACCCCAGTTTTTCATCTCCTCTTTAACAGGTTTTATCAAGTTTTCAAGTTGAAACTCTTCCATTAAGCACTGCTCATATGTAAAGCCTTGATGCCCACCACTTTTTGGACCCTCAACCACTATGGCATCTGGCAATCTATCATATCTTTGTTTCCATCTTTTACATATAATCTTTAATGCCTTAGCAGATGAAACTATGGGCACTAGCGCAACATCTGGAAAATCTTTTGTAAACTCTGGCATATTTGTTGGAAGTCCAGCTCCAGTTATGATGATGTCAATTCCACCCTCACACGCATCACGCACCATTCTTGGATAATCATTGCTTGCATGAAGGGCGTTTACAGCTAATGGAGCATCGCCGCATATCTTTCTGGCATTTTTAATAATTGCATGTAAGCCCTCTTTTGAGTAAAAACTCTCGGTTTCATATGGCCTATTGTTAATTATTTTTTTAGCGTGCTTTTTATCTTCATAATACCCTGTGCCAACAGCACTTATTACGCCTAAACCACCTGCTTTGCTTACACTGCCAGCCAAATTATCCCAACTTATCCCAAGCCCCATTCCACCTTGAATAATTGGGTATTTTATAAGATATTTTCCAATTTTTACGCTAGATAGACTCATTATGTCACCTTTAATTCAATGAATTTTCTCTTCCCAACTTGCAATATATACTCACCCTTTTCTATCTGCCAATTTGCATCATCAATCTTTTTTTGATTGCATCTTACAGCACCTTGAGTTATGTCTCTTCTAGCTTGTGAAGTAGATGGCTCAAGTCCAGCATCAACTAAAGCTTTAGCTATCCAAATAGGCCCTTTGCATGAAAAAGTGTCTATTTTTGATGGTAAATCTTTATTCGCATGAACTCTTTCAAACTCCTCTTTTGCACTTTTTGCTAGCTCATGATTATGAAATCTTGCAGTTAACTCTAAAGCTAACTCCTCTTTTGCGCTTTTTGGGTGGAGTTCTCCATTTTCAACATCTTTTTTAAGTCCTCTTATCTCTTCGAGGCTCTTAAAACTTAAAAGCTCATAATATCTCCACATCAGTTCATCTGAAATACTAAGAATTTTTCCATACATATCATTATGATTCTCTGTTACACCAATGTAATTGCCTAAACTTTTACTCATCTTTTGCACACCATCAAGCCCCTCTAAAAGTGGAACCATTATGACAGCTTGCTCTTTATTGCATCCATAAACTCTTTGAAGTTGTCTTCCCATTAAAAGGTTAAATTTTTGGTCAGTTCCGCCCATCTCAATGTCTGTATCCATAGCAACGCTATCATAACCTTGCAAAAGCGGATAGATAAATTCACTAATTGAGATTGGAGTTTGGGATTTATATCTTTTTTCAAAATCTTCTCGCTCTAGCATTCTTGCTACACTAAAGGTTGTAGTAAGCTCAACTAGCCCAGCAGTTCCAAGCTCTTCAAGCCATTTGGAGTTAAACATAATAGTAGTTTTTTCTGGGTTTAAAACTTTGAAAACTTGCTCTTTATATGTTTGAGCATTTTTTAAAACAGTCTCTTTGTCAAGTTTTTTCCTAGTTTCACTCTTGCCTGATGGATCACCTATCATGCCAGTAAAATCACCTATTAAAAACTGAACTGTTGCTCCATATTTTTGCAAAAGTGCCATTTTTTGAAGTAAAACTGTATGCCCAAAATGAAGATCTGGAGCTGTTGGGTCAAAACCAGCTTTTACATTGAAAGTTTTTCCACTCTTAAAGTACTCTTTTACTAAACTCTCAACTCTTTCAAAGTCAATAATTTCAGCACACCCTCTTTTTATTTCAGCCAAAGCTTCATTAATCATCTATATTCCTTAATCTTTATAAGCATCTTTTAGTGAGATAAAATCTATCAGTTTATATTTTTCTCTTATTTTTTCTTGAACTTTTGATGCGTCAACACCCTCTGGAATCTCAACACTCATCTCAAAAAAATCAGCATGTCCCTCTTCTGATTTTCCAAGCTCTATTGTTATGAGATTTACTTGCATCTTAGCTAAATAAGATAAAAACAGGGCTAAAGAGCCTCTTCTATTTTCAAGACTTACTATTAATGTGTAACGATGAGGAGCAATTCTTGTCCATTTAACAAAGATTAACTCTTCATTTTCTTCCATCATTTTTGCAGCTCTTTCGCACATTTTATGATGAACTGTTACCTCATTTCCTTTTCTAAACCCTATAATATCATCGCCTCTTTTTGGATGGCAACAGTAGTCAAATTCGACTATGTCAACTTTTTGATTTGAGTAGATGACTATGTTATCAAATTTTTGTTTTCTAACTTTGTATCTATCTATTTTTAAAAGCGGAAATAAAAGCTTATCTTTTCTTGCGTATTTTTTTAGCGCGTTTACTACATCTTGCAAATAGACTGAATCAAAGGCGGCTTTGAAGATTTTACGGTGAAGGTTTTCCCTTCTTAACCACTGTATGACTCTACCTTTTCTTGTTCCAAAAATAGCGGCTAAAATAGAGATGGCAACTCTTTGGTTTATCTCTTTTGTCTTTTGTTTACAGTTTTGTTTTATGGTATTTCTAGCTTTTCCTGTTTTAACACTATTTATCCAACTACATCTAAAATGGGGCTCTTTGCTAGTTATTATCCTAACTATATCACCATTTTTAAGCTCTGTTAAAAGTGGAACTTTTTGCCTATTTATATAAGCTTCTTTTGTGTGAGTTCCAACCTCAGTATGTACCTCATAAGCAAAATCTAAAGCGGTTGCACCACGGGGCATAGTGAAAATATCTCCTTTTGGGGAAAAAACGACAATATCTTCACTATATAAACTATCTTTTGCAAACTCATAAAACTCTTCGATATTTTGCCCATCATCGTCATCTTGAGATGTTAAATCACTAAGCCAATCAAGTCTTGGATTTAAAAGCTCTCCGCTTTTATATTTCCAGTGGGCAGCAACTCCGTATTCTGCGGTTCTGTGCATATCATAAGTTCTGATTTGAGCTTCAATAATGCTCTTATCATCAAAAACTGTAGTGTGGATGGTTTGGTATCCGTTTTCTTTAGCTAAGGCTATATAATCTTTAAATCTTGAAATTAAAAGGTTAAAGTTTTGATGGATTACCCCAAGGGCTCTGTAGCAATCATTTGGCTCTTTTACTAAAATCCTAATAGCTAAAAGATCTAGCACTTCTTCTATGGATATGCCATTTCTTTGCATTTTTAAGTAAGTTGAGTAGTGGTGTTTTATTCTTTTTGAGATGGAAAAATCACTCTCTGCAAATCCATTTTGAAGCATTAAAGTGTGCACTTTATTTGTAAAATGGTTTAATTTTAACTGTAACTGCTGTTTGTGTTCTTGCAAATAGCTATCAATCTTTTTGTATTCATTTGGAAGAAGATAATAAAAACTTAAATCTTCTAAAATATTTTTAAGTGATGAAATCCCTAATCTATGAGCTATTGGAACATAAA
>JAAYLJ010000192.1 GCA_012521935.1 Campylobacteraceae bacterium
ATGGTGGGTATCTTCATTGGAGTTTATTTTTTCAAAAAAGGTTTCTCTCTTGGACGAAATCGCCCTGTTCATGCGCTTGTTGGCTATTTGATGCCTGTTTTTGGAGTAGCACTTTTTGCACTACTTCTTTGGGGAATGTATGGGGATGCAAACCTTGTAAAGTTTTCAGCTAAGGGGCCAGGAGCTATGCATGCGCCTTTGCTCATCTCATTAATTGTAGGGCTTCTTTTAGGATTTGTATTTCAAAAGAGTAGATTTTGCACCATCGCAGCTGCTAGAGATACTATTTTGCTTAAAGAGACGCACATTTTACAAGGGTTAATAGCATTTGTATTTTTAGCATTTATCACTAATCTTGTTTTAGGCCAAGTAAATCCTGGATTTGAAAATCAACCAATAGCACATAATGATGCTTTATGGAACTTTTTAGGAATGCTTCTTTCTGGCTTAGCTTTAACTTTAGCAGGCGGTTGCCCTGGTCGTCAATTGGTATTAAGCGGTGAGGGTGATACCGATGCAGGTATTTTCATTATGGGGCTTTTAATGGGGGCTGCTATCGCTCACAACTTTAACCTTGCAAGTTCACCTGCTGGCATTACTGCAAATGCACCTTTTATGGTTTTTGCAGGATTGATTTTTTGTATTGTATTAGGCATTTTTGCAAAAGAGAGGAGATAAATTATGGAAACTATTGATGTACGAGGACTTTCATGTCCTTCTCCTGTTTTAGAAGTAAAACAGGCGATAGACAAAGGTGTAAAAAACTTTAAGGTTATATCTGATTGTGGAACATCAGCAGAAAATATCACTAGATTTGCTAAAAATGCAAATTATAGCGTTGGGATGAAAAATCTTGATGATGGCACAATCGAGTTCATGCTTCAAGCGCAATGATTTATTTAGATAACGCAGCAACTACATTTCCAAAACCCTCATGCGTTGTGGATGCCATGGCGCATTTCATGACGCATGTGGGGGCAAATCCTGGCAGAAGTGCTCACACTTTATCAGTTGAATCTGCTAACTTAATGTTCAAGTGTAGAAAAGCTCTCTCAAACCTCATAGGACAAAAAGATTTTCTAAGAACTTTTTTTACTCAAAATGCAACAATGGCAATTAATACATGTCTATATGGTCTTTTAAGGGAGGGGGATATAGTTTTAACTACATCTTTAGAGCACAATGCACTAATGCGCCCTCTTAAAATGTTAGAAGAAAAAAGAGGAATTAAGTTGCGCTTCATTCCTTGTGACACTAAATGCAAGATGGATACAAGTAACATAAAAGAACTAGCTCGTGGGGCAAGGCTTATTGCTTGTGTTCATGGCAATAATGTTACAGGTGCATTAATGCCTTTGGATTTTTTTGCTTCACTAGCTAAAGAGGTGGGAGCATATTTGCTAGTTGATGCTTCTCAAAGTGCTGGACTTATTGATATAAATATGCAACAAAATGACATTGATATGCTTTGTGCTTCAGCACATAAAGGGCTTTACGGCCCTATGGGACTTGGATTTTTTTCTCTTTCTTCACGCATGGAACAGATAGAAAGTTTTATGCAAGGAGGAACAGGAAGCAGGAGTGAAGAGGAGATACAACCAAATTTATTGCCAGATAAATATGAAAGTGGCACTCCTAATATGCCAGCCATAGCTGGGCTTTATGCTGCTCTTAAATGGCGTGAGGGCATTGGTAGCAAAAAAATATATGTTCATGAGATAGCATTAAAAAAACAGTTGGAAGAGGGGCTTAAGAGATTAAATTCTATATCTATTTGCAAGGTAGATAAAGAGTATGCAACTACTGGTGTTTTATCATGCTATTTTAAACATGAAACTATTTCAAAGATAGCACAAAGATTGGATAAAGAGTATGGCATTTTAACTCGCGTGGGACTTCACTGTTCGCCTGCAACGCATAAAAGCATTGGCACTATGCGCTATGGAGGAACCATACGATTTGCACCATCATTTTTTACTACCATACATGAAATAGACTCTACAATTGACGCAATGAAGGAGATAGTAAAATGAAAGGGTATTTTCTACTCTTTACCACTTCAAGCGCTCTATACGCATATGAGGTTTTGAAAGATAAGCCAAATATGGAAGTTTCCCTAGTGCCAACTCCAAGAGAATTTTCAAGTGATTGCGGAATGGCAATTTATATTGAAAGCAAAAACATTAAAGAAGCAGCCCATACTCTTGATAAAGAGCGTATAGAGTATGAGTATCATGATGCCTTACAATAAAAATTTCTCTAAAAACAGTTAAAAAATCTTTTAATAAAAGCAGTCATAATCTTAAATGAAGTATGGTGCGGATGAGAGGAGTCGAACCTCCACACCTTTCGGCACCAGATCCTAAGTCTGGCGTGTATACCAATTTCACCGCATCCGCTAAAAAGATGGTACGCCCGTCAGGATTCGAACCTGAGGCCTACGGCTTAGAAGGCCGTTGCTCTATCCAGCTGAGCTACGGGCGCTTTTTTTACTCAATTGAATGGTGCGCTCGATAGGAATCGAACCTATAGCCTACAGATCCGAAGTCTGTTGCTCTATCCAATTGAGCTACGAGCGCACAAGCGCTTAAAACTCTAATGGGGTGAGTGATGGGAATCGAACCCACGGCCCTCAGAGCCACAACCTGATGCTCTAACCAACTGAGCTACACTCACCATCTCAAAACAAAAATGGTCGGGGTGAAAGGATTCGAACCTTCGGCCCCTTGGTCCCAAACCAAGTGCGCTAACCAGACTGCGCCACACCCCGATGACAAAATTGCTATATCTACTAATCGTTTTGAGGACGTAATTTTAGGCAAATTTAGCTTTTTTGTCAAGAAAATTTAGATTTATTTTAAAAAAGAGACTTTAAAGCATCAATTTCTACCAAATTCAATGAGTCCTTCTGTTGGAGAGCTTGCCGTAGCAAAGGGCTTTTTCATGATTCTACCAGCTAAAAAACTCTCTCTTCCAGCAATGACTGCATGCTTCATGGCTTTTGCCATTTTTATGGGATCTTTTGCTCCAGCAATGGCTGTATTTGTAAGCACTCCATCAGCCCCAATCTCCATTGCAATCGCAGCATCACTCGCACAACCAATCCCTGCATCAACTATAACAGGTACCCTAACAGCCTCTTTTACAAAAAGCACATTGTATCTATTTTGAATGCCAAGCCCACTTCCAATAGGCGAAGCTAGGGGCATTATGGCGTGAGAGCCTGCATCTTCTAATCTTTTTGCCATAATGGGATCATCATTTGTATATGTCATAATGGTAAAACCCTCTTTAGCTAGAACTTTGCAAGCTTCAAGGGTTTCTAAAACATCAGGATATAGAGTTTTTGTCATATCTCCAATGATTTCAAGCTTGATTAAATCAATCCCTGTCGCCTCTCTTACCATTCTAAAAAGCGTGATTGCCTCTTTTGCACTCTTGCATCCAGCGGAGTTTGGGAGAAGTTTAATGTTTGTATCTTTAAAATAATCAAGCAAATTCTCCTCTTTTGGATTAGTTATATTAACCCTTCTTACAGCAACTGTTATAAGCTCACTCTCGCTTGCCAAGGTTGCATCTTTTGTAGTTTGAAAGTCTGGGTATTTACCACTACCAACAATTAACC
Organism: Campylobacteraceae bacterium; assembly: GCA_012521935.1. GTDB lineage: Bacteria > Campylobacterota > Campylobacteria > Campylobacterales > Campylobacteraceae > JAAYLJ01. Next base: position 3,626 of record JAAYLJ010000192.1, read on the forward strand.
TACTTTTTAACTCAATGTCTCCAATAAAAAGTGAATCTTTTTTCATTTTTTGTTCCTTATTTTTTTCTATAAAAAATTATTACTTTAGTGAGCTTAAAGCTTTGTAAGTGTGCCTGCCCAAAAATAGAGCTGATGAGAATATTATGAAAAATAATCCATACCAAAGCCATATATATGGGAGTTTAAACCAAAATACAAATAGACTAAAAATTATAATTTTTCCAAAAATTTGCCTATAAAGTCCAACATAAAGAATCATTTTTGGCTTTTTAATGCCCTGCAAGGCTGAAACAGATATAAATAGCACTACATATCCAAAAAAAGCAAAAACTTCTATGCGCAAGTACTCCATCGCTCTTTGGATGACTATCTCATTTGAATCAAATTTAGAAATAACCCACTCCCCAATGGAAAAGGTTAGAAATATACCAATAACACTTATAAGAAATCCAACTAATAAAGCTAACTTGACAGTCTCTTTTACTCTACTATTTAACTTTGCACCAAAATTATTTGACACTAAGCTTAAAACTGCTGAACTAAGTCCAAGCGCTGGTAAAAGCATGATTTGCTCAACCCTAAAAGCAATTCCATATCCAGCAACTGCTTCATATCCATATATTGCTACATAATAAATTGTTATAACAGATCCTAACGACATTGTTAGCATATTCATACTTGGAGGAATTCCTTGGATTAATAAATGTTTATATATTCTCCAATCAGGCAGGTATCTTCTTACCTTAGTAAAACAGAGCATCTTTTCATTTAAAACTCGTTTTCCAAGATATATAACACTAATTACTTGGATTAAGGCTGTTGAAAGAGCCAATCCTTTTATGCCAAGAGAGGGCAATATCCAAAACCCATATATGAAAAGTGGATTTAAAATTAAATTTAAAAAGAAGCCAACTATTAGCATGTTTCTATAGCTTTTTGTATCTCCTAATGCAACCAATATAGCATTTAAAGCATTTGTAGCTGTAAAAAATGGTGTGGCAAATAAGATTATGCGAATATATTCAAGTGCTAAAGGAAGATAATTATCTTCTGCTCCAACTGATTTTAAAACCCAAGGTGCAAAGATGTAGCCCAAAACTGCAAGAGTTGAGCCTAAAAGTAGCACAAAAACTATCCCTTTGTGAGCATAAAGAGAGCCTAAAAATACTCTTTTTTTACCTAAACTATTTCCTATCAAAGCTGTAATGGCAGCCCCAAATCCAAACCCTACCCCAACAACAGTAAAGTAAAGAAAAAAACTTATTGAAAGTCCAGCAACAGCTTCAGTTGAAATAAGCCCTGCATAAAAAGTATCTACAACATTATAAAGAGTATTAAAAAGTACTCCAGTAATGGCTGGAATGGCAAGCTCTTTTAAAAGCTTAGGAATTGGTTTTTCTATTAATTCATTTTTTCGCATAGCAACTTAATTACAGTTTCTGGCAATATTTCATGTTCGATTTTATGAATCTTCTCTTTAAACTTTTCAAAACTCATTTTTTTCTCTTTTTCAAATGACTTTTGAGCTATTATCTCCCCAGAATCAAGCTCTTCACTCACCCAATGAACAGTAACACCAGCTCTGGGTTCATTTGACTCAAAGCTCTCTTTGATCGCATTAGCACCCTTAAATAGAGGCAGTAAAGATGGATGAAGGTTAATAGCTTTTATTTGATTAGTAAAAACTGGCGTTAAGATACGCATAAATCCTGCAAGCACAGTTAAATCAATGTTTTCTTTTTTAATTTTTCTTACAAGAGCTTCATCAAACTCCTCTCTTGAGTCAAAATCTTTATGTTCAATTAACTCTGGCTCTATTCCAAATTTTTGAGATCTTTTTATTCCACCTGCATCTTTTTTGTTAGTGATTGTTAGTGCAATCTCTATTTTTGTACCATTAAAAACCTTATTGTGTAATTTTTCTAGAAGTGCTTCTAAGTTACTTCCACTCCCGCTAAACAAAACTGCAACCCTTTTTATAGGCACTTTATCTCCTTAATTATATCTTGTGGTGTTAGTGCATAATTATTTTTACTAAATTTTTTTGCGGCTAACGCATGCGCTAACACTCCATTAATTGCCGCTTCTTTAATCTCATATCCTTGAGCTAGTAAAGATCCTATCATTCCAGCTAAAACATCGCCACTACCGCCTTTTGAAAGAGCATTTGAGCCAAATGGACAAATGTAAATTTTTCCATCCTTTGCCACAATGGTATTAACGCCTTTTAAAACTAAAACTGCACTACTTTTTTCGCTAAACTCTCTAGCTAATTCAAACCTATTTGCTTGAATCTCTTTAACGCTAATCTCTCCAAAACCACTATGCTTTAAAAGATATGAAAACTCTTTTGGATGGGGAGTTAAAACTGTTTTTTGGTTTAAGTACTCTTTTACTAACTCCATTTTTAACATATCTGCATCAAGAACTAACACTTTATCTTTTAAAATATCTCTTAACTCTTCTTCATTAAACCTATCTCCTAGTCCCATACCTGCGACTATTACATTAGAGTTTAGAGGAATCTTATCACATTTCATAATATGAGGTGGAGTATTTTTGTTAGTTAATATACTAACAAGACCTGCACCAAAAGCAAACCCAGCAACTGCAGCTAAAATTGAAGCTCCCTCCATCTTGCCCCCAATGATCACAAGATGTCCAAACTTCCCCTTATGAGTAAGTTCTTTGTTTCTAAAAGGGAGGGTTAAATCTTTTTTCTCTAAAACCATGGAGTTTGACTCTATCTCATAATCTTCTTTAGGCAGTCCAAGTGATGCTACTTTTAACTCTCCTATAAAATCTTTTGCTTCTTCTAAAAAAAGAGTTTCTTTAAGTGCGCCCATAGTTACCGTAGTATCAGCCTTAAATACAGTTTTACCTAAACCTAAACCAGTTGGCATATCGCAAGCAATTTTATGTGCATCTATTTTATTTATCTTTTCAATAAGCTCTTTGCTTTTTATATCAAGCTCTCTAGCTTTGCTACCAAAAATGGCATCTATTACTATTTGTGCTTTTGTTAATTTTTTTTCTATCTTTATGTTCAAAGCTTTTGCTATCTCAAGTTGTTTTATAGCCAGTTTTGATTTAACCCCATAAGGAAGGTAGATTGAAACCTTGCATCTATTTTTAATGAGCCTTGCGCAAGCTATTCCATCTGCTCCATTATTTCCAGGTCCACAAATAAATAAAACTCTATCTTTCTTACTCTCTATCTTTTTTAAAATCTCTTTTTGTAAGCCTATGGCAGCATTTTCCATTAAGATTATCTCATCTAACCCGTAGAGCTTGCAAGCCCTTTTATCTAAACTCTCAAGTTCTTTATAAAGCGGTCGCATCTTTTTTCCTAATGTCTTAATCTATAACTTAATGCTTCAATAATGTGAGAAGACTCTATTTTATCACTATTTTCAATATCTGCAATAGTTCTTGCTATCTTTAAGCTTTTATCCATGACTCTATAACTAAGCCCAAAGCGCGACGCAGCTTCATTTAAAATTTCTAATGCTTCCTTTGTGCAAATACAAAACCTCTCCATCTCATCTTTTTGAAGCTTTGCATTAAACTCTATTTGCCCTCTTTTTTTCTGTTTTTTAAAGGCGTTAAGTACTATTTGGTGCATAGTTTTTGAATCAAGCCCTTCATCGCTATCCTTACTCTCATCCATTTGAATATGCAAATCAATCCTCTCAAGTAGTGGCCCAGATATTTTAGATCTATACCTAACAATCTCTGCCTCACTACACTTACAAGGAATTTGCAAACTTAAGCTATATCCACAAGGACATGGATTCATAGCAGCTGCAAAAAGAATTTTGGTTGGATATAAAACTTTCATATTTACCCTAGAAATTAGCACTTGTCCATCTTCAAGTGGCTCTCGTAAACTCTCTAAAACCTGTCTTGAATAGTGAGGAAATTCATCAAAAAAAAGTATGCCATTGTGTGCTAAAGCTACCTCTCCAATCTTAGCGCTACTGCTTCCACCACCAAAAATTGAGGGCTTTGATGATGTGTGATGAGGACTTCTAAAGGCTCTTACTGCCTCAAATCCAACCTCTTTTTCGCCAAGAGATCTATGCGCAGCGCTCTCAAGTACTTCTTTAGTATTTAAAGGTGGCAAAATATATCTTAATCTTTTAATACTCATACTTTTACCGCACCCAGGACTTCCTTCTAAAAGCACATTATGAAACCCAGCCGAGGCTATCATCATAGCTCTTTTTGCTCTACTTTGCCCTTTAATATCCTTAAAATCAAGCGGATAATCACTATTTACGACATAAGTTTTTTCCTCTATGATTAAAGGATTTTTAAAAAGTGGATCTTTTTCTGTATGTAAAAACTCCTCTTTTTTATCTTTATCTATAAAAAAAGATATAGCCTCTTCTAAACTATTTACCCCATAAACAGTTAGATTTGGAATGGTAGAAGCCCTTTTTGCAATGGAATAGGGGATTAAAACTTTTACATTTTTTTTTGTAGTAGCTAAGGCTAAAAGTAAAGAAAATAGAGTTTGGGTTGATTTAACACTTCCATCTAATCCAAGTTCGCCAAAAACATAAGTCTCTCCAAGATCAAACTCTACATTTTGGAGGGCTATTAGTACTGCTATGGCTAGATCAAAATGGCTTCCCTCTTTTTTTAAATCTGATGGAGAGAGATTTATGGTAATTTTTTGAGCAGGGAATTTAAAGCCTATTTTTAAAAGCGCAGATTTTATCCTATCTTTACTCTCTTGAATGGATTGTGATGGAAGTCCTACAATGGAAAACCCAGGAAGCGCTCTAACAAAAGCAGACTCTACTTCTACTTTTTTTGCAAGATTTGCAATCAAAGTAGCACAGTTTAACTGTTTCATTTAAAGCTTAAATCCTATTTCTCTTGCGCTTTTTAAACTCTTTTTCAAACTTTTTGCGTTTTAAGTATGAGAGCTTTTCGATAAATAGTGTTCCTTTTAAATGATCCATTTCATGCTGCATTGCAATGGCTAAAAGCCCCTCTAGCTCCTCTTCAATATACTCTCCAAGTCTGTTTTGGTATCTTACTTTTATATGGCTAGCTCTTTCAATGTCCTCGTAAAATTCTGGAACGCTTAAACACCCCTCTTTATATACAGTTTTCCCATCTTTTTCTAAAATTTTAGGGTTTATAACCTCTTTTAAGTTTTCCTTATCTTGCACTCCATCTTCATCTACCAAATTTATAAGTAGTGCATTTAATGGAACAGCTACTTGAATGGCAGCAAGCCCAATCCCCTCGTAAGCTATCATGGTTTCATACATGTCATCTAAAAGTTCATGTAAGTCTTTATCAAAGTTCTCAACTGGTTTTGAAACTTCTCTTAAAATCTTATCTGGATATGTTATTACTTTTCTTATCATTTTATTTTCCTATTTAGGATCTATATCCCAATAGCATATATCTCACCCTTTTTCCCACTATTAGGTAGCGCATCAAGTGCAGAGCCTAAATACTCTTCTGTACTTTTATCACTTTTTAACTCCACTATTGAGAGCTCAATGTCTATATCAAGCTCCATTTCTGCAATAAAAAAACTTGTTGAATATATAAGATCAGCTATCCTCTCACAAGCTTTTTTAGCACTTTCTAAATCTGTATGTTTCATTATCATTGCAAAAACACCATCACCATAGTGAGCCACAATGTCACTTCTTCTTGATGTTTTTAAAAGAAGTTTTGCAATATTTCGCAAAAGGATAGATCTATCTCTACTATTAGTAATTTTACTTAAAGCAGCATCTTTAACCTTAAGCAACATAAGAGTTGTTGCATAGTTATATCTTTCTATACCTTCTCTCTCGCTTTCAAGGGATTTTAAAAGATACCTTTTATTATAAACATCATATCTTGAATCAAATATGGCTTCTTGTTCTATTGTCTTTAAAGTTGAGCCAGCTCTTTCATAATTGTCTTTTAAAGTAGTAAGCTGCTTGTCCATTAATGAGCCAAGCTTGTTTAAATCATTTTCAAAAACATTTATGACATTTTGAACTGCTAGCTGACTAGAACTAACCCCAAGTTCATCCAATCTTTTTTTAATGAAGCCCTTCATAACTGTTATGTTTTTGTAAATTGTAGCGATGGTTTGCATCATATTTTTAATCTGCCCAAAACCATCTTTTATCTCTTTTTCTAGCCTTGACCTATGTTCATCATCATTAGCATTTTCTATCTCTAAAAGCTCATTAATTCGTTTTCTAAATGAAAGAGATTTAGAATCTAATGCTTTTTCAAAATAGATTTGAAAATTAATTGGTGTAGGTGGAATATTTTCATCTATTAAATTAGTAAGTACATCTTGGGAAAAGCTCTCTAGCTCTCCTCCTTTTTTTTCTGCCTCACTAGAGGTTTTACTAGGATCAGCATCTTTAACCGAGCCCCTAGTTAACGGACCTTTAATCTTATTTTTATCCAGCCTCACCATATTTACCCTCTCCTTGTGCTATTTTAAGCTTTTTTCCAAAACCTTATCTATCAGCCCATACTCTTTAGCTTCCAAAGAGCTCATAAAAAAGTCTCTCTCAGTATCCTTAGCTATTTTACTAACTTTTTGTCCACTGTTTTTAGCCAAAATGTCATTTAAAATAGATTTTAATCTTAAAATCTCTCTAGCTTGAATTTCAATATCAGTTGCTTGTCCTCTAGCTCCACCTAAAGGTTGGTGAATCATGATTCTAGCATTTGGAAGGGCATATCTTTTGCCCTTAGTTCCACAACTTAATAAAAATGCACCCATTGAGGCAGCTTGGCCAATGCAAATTGTGCAAATATCTGGTTTTATATAGTTTAAAGTATCGTAAATACTAAATCCACTCGTAATCACGCCACCTGGAGAGTTTATATATAAGTATATATCCTTATCTGGATCTTCTGCTTCTAAAAATAGAAGTTGTGCAACAATACTTGAAGCCACCACATCATTTATCTCACCACTTAACATGATAATTCTATCTTTTAAGAGTCTTGAGTATATGTCGTAACTTCTCTCACCTCTTCCAGTTTTTTCTATGACATATGGTACATAATAGCTCATTATTTACCTTTTTTACTAAAAAGCATACTAAAAAGCTTATCTTCAACTAAAGCCATTTTTACAGCTGGCAAAATGCCTTGCTCTTCATACATTTTTATATAAGCTTTTGGATCTTGGCCTTGCTGCATCGCTTCATAATAGAGCACTTGCATAACCTCTTGATCATCAACTTTAATCTCATTTACCTTAGCAAGCTCATCTACAATAAATGTTAATTTTACGCTTTTTGCAGCATCTTCTCTATATGTCTCTCTTTTTTCCTGAACTGCATCTGGGTTTTTCTTGAAGTTTTCAATCTCTTCATCTTTAAAAGTTTGCCATGCATTTCTAAAGCGCATATCAAGCTCATGTTCAACAATATTCTCAGGCAAATCAAACTCAAGCGCGTCAACTACAGCATCGATAAATTTTGGTTTTAGCTCTTCATTTAATAGTTTTGCAAACTTTTCATTTCTAATTTGCTCTTTAATTCTCTCTTCCAAAACTTCTACACTAATTTTTTCTTCACCTGGAAGTAGTTTTTTAAGTGTCTCTTCATCTGGGTTTTCTTGAATCTGCTTTTGCTGAATTTCATGTACTAAAACTTTAAATACTGCATCTTTTCCAGCAAGATGAGCAGCATTGTACTCTTTTGGAAATGTAACTTTTAAATCTTTTTTTTCACCAGCTTTAATGCCTATCATCTCATCTTCAAAGCCAGGTATAAACTGTCCGCTTCCAACTTCAAGCATATATTTTTCAGCTTTACCACCCTCAAAAGGCTCTCCATCAATAAAACCTTCAAAATCAAATATAGCAAAATCACCTTTTTTTAACGCTCTATCTTCTTCTATTTTTTCAAGGGGAGCTACCATGCCAAGAAGTTTATCTTTTCGCTCTTCTACCTCTTTTTTACCAACTCTTGGGGTTGAGTATTCAGGGATATATGCTTCATATCCTTTTGTATTTATGGTTGGTCTAAAAGATATTTTTACCTCAACATCAAGCCCATTTTCAACTCTTTCAAATTTATTAAATTGTGGCTCTCCAACAACTGTATTTGCATCTTTTTTTAAAGATTTTAAAGATTCATCTAAAAGAGTTTGTAGCGCTTCTTGTTCCGCATCTTGTTTGATTTTATCTCCAAATCGTTTAAGTACTACATTGTAGGGAGTTTTACCAGGTCTAAAACCATCGATTTTTACATCTTTTGCTAAATTTTTAGCAATTTTTTCTTCTTTTTGTTTAAGCAGTTCTTTTCCAATTAATGCCGATGCAATCGCATTTGCATCATTGGTCATTGTTGCTTTAATTTCCATATAAAACCTTTTTTAAAAATTTTTTAACAATATACCAAAGTTTACCTTATCTAGGCTTGATATGAAATCTAAGTTGAATTTTGGGCTTAGTAAAGATAATTTTTTATAATCTAAAAAGGTAGCCTTAGATAAAATACGGGGTTGAAATGAGGACTGAAATGAAAGATTCAAATAACTTTGAAAATGCTATAAAAACTATCTTAGAAGAGATAGGTGAAGATCCGCAAAGAGAGGGGCTTATAAAAACTCCTCTTAGAGTTAAAAAAGCATTTGAACATTTCACTAAGGGGTATTTGCAAGATCCTAAACAAGTTTTGGGTGATGCCCTTTTTTCTAGCGATAATAATGAGATGGTTTTGATAAAAGATATAGAGTTTTACTCACTTTGCGAACACCATCTTTTGCCGATAATTGGCAGGGCTCATGTTGCTTATATACCAGATGGAAAAGTAGTTGGACTCTCAAAAATACCTAGAATGGTAGATGTTTTTGCAAGAAGACTTCAAATTCAAGAACAGTTAACAGAGCAGATTGCTGAGGCAATTTATGAAGTGGTGAAACCAAAAGGGGTTGGAGTAGTGCTTGAAGCAAGACATATGTGCATGGAGATGAGAGGTGTCCAAAAAATTAACTCTTCCACCACAACATCTGCCCTAAGAGGACTTTTTATAAAAAATCCAAACACAAGACGAGAGTTTTTTTCACTCATTAATTCGCCAAATGGAAAATC
>JAAYLJ010000193.1 GCA_012521935.1 Campylobacteraceae bacterium
AACAAAAGAGTTGTTTGAAGTTGTTGAAGCTTGTGAAAAAGCTTGTAGTATCTTAGCTTCATCACTAAAATATCATGAGATAGAACTTGAGTGGAAAACAAAAGATTCTCTCATGGTTTTAGGCTATCCAAATGAGTTTTCTCAAGCTTTTTTAAACATTCTTTCAAATGCAAAAGATGTATTAGTTCAAAGAGATATAAAAGATCCAAAAATTAGTATAAATTTAAAAACAGGAGATAAATTTGTTGTCATTAAGGTTGAAGATAATGCTGGGGGAATTGATCCAAAGAATATAGATAGAATTTTTGAGCCATATTTTACAACCAAACATGCTAAACAAGGAACTGGAATTGGGCTTTATATGGCTAAGACTATTATTGAGAATAATATGGGTGGATATTTAGATGTTTACAATAGCCAAGTGGGAGCTTGTTTTACCATTAAACTACTAAATCCAAATCATTTAGTACCTATGAAAATTGAAACTTCATCCTCTTTTTCATAAACTTCAAAATCACTCTTAAAAGCTCTTTGAAAGTCTTTTGATTTTTTAAAAAACTCTCTTATTTTTTCCCACAAATCATTTAAAATTTCTGGCATCTTGCCTTTAGCATTAAACTTTAAATACTCCCCCGCCTCAATAGTCGTAAAAGAGTACTCACTACTTAAGCCCTCAGTTTTATTAACCTCTGTTCCAATTAAAACAGAATATTTTCCCATCTTTTGAAAATCAAATAAAACTGCATAAGCAGGGCTTCCTTCAATCTCGTTTGATATTGGATTAAATATACTATTTTGAAAATAACTTTGCCAAAGCGCTGGGACTTTAGCCTCTTCAAAGTTCTCTTCATCTAGCTTTGAGGTTTGAGTAAAAACCCCTGCTATTAGCTTTTTATCTAAGTAAACTTTTTTATAATCCATCTTTTTTATTCCTTAAAATTTTAACGCTCTCTTTTATGGAGTTTAAAAGTATATCGATTTCATCTTTAGTATGAGTATAATGCAAACTTATTCTTAACCATCCAGGTTTTTTTACAAAGGGTTGATTATCTTTTAACTCAAGTAAATCATGTCCATAAGGCCCAGCACAACTACAACCTGATCTTGTTTGGATTCCAAATTGATTGCTTAAGTGTAAAGCTAAATCATCTTGATGAACCCCTTCTACATTAAGTGAAAAGATTGGAAGTTTTCTTTGTCCAAAGTGACAATATAATCTAACTCCATCAAGCTCTCTAATTTTAGTTCCAAAATAGACTTTTAACTCATCTTCTATCTCTTTTATTTTTTCTAAACCTGCTTTATTTCTAAGTTCATACGCAAGTGAAGCTTTGATAAATTGTAAAATCCCAGGAGTTCCTGCATCTTCAATTATCTCAATATCTTTTAAATACTCTTGCCCAGTTCTTGAGACATATCCAACTGTTCCGCCTCCTGCAAAGGTTGGCTTATCGCTTTTACAAAGTGATTTTTTAATCACTAAAATGCCGCACGATCCTGGTCCTCCTAAGCATTTATGAGGTGAGAGATAAAGCGCGTCATAATAGTTACAATCTACATTCATATATGGAGATGAAGCAGCTCCATCAAGGCAAAAAATTCCACCGTAGGACTTAATAAGTTTATATAAACTCTTATATTCAGTAAGTACCCCAGTCACATTTGAAGCCACACTAAAGCTTGCTATGATTTCTCTATTTTTATTTTCTTTTAAAACTTTTTCTAAAAAAGAGATGTCTATATTCTCATCTTTATATAATGGAACTCTAACTATCTCACACAAAGCTTCTCTGAAACTAACCTCATTTGAGTGGTGTTCATATGGGCCAACTAGCACTAATGGAAGCTCTTTTGGGTTTATATTAAATCTTTTTTTAGTCATAGGTGGACAGTAGATACCTAAAATTTCTTGAAATTTCTTTATCGCTCCAGTTGCACCAGTGCCACAAGGTAAGATATAAAAACTATCATCTATCTCTAAACTCTTTCTTAAACTTTTTCTAGCTTTTTCATAATAGTACTGCGTTTTTTTAGCATTTGAAGAGACTTCAGAGTGCGTATTTGCATATGTTTTTAAAATATTTCTAATTTTTCTCTCAATTGGAGCGTAAGCTTGGCCTGAGGCTGTGTAGTCAAAATATAAAATGTTTGGAAGTGAAATTATACCCTCTCTTATCTTTCTCATTTACTCTCTTTTTCTACTAATTATAACTTAACTTAATATCCTTATGGTAGAAAAAGATCAATAAAAAAGGGCACTAAAGATAATGCCCCTATTAGTTTTAAAAAAGATCCGCATTTTCATCAATCCACTCAAAATACTCTATAATATTTTGAATATCCTCATCTAAAACACCTTGATTTGGCATTCTTAGGTTGAAAAATTTGATTAAAGCTTTCATATATGGCTCATGAAATTTGCTATCTGGATTTTTAATAAAATCAGCTACCCATTTTTTAGGATTACTATGTCTTGTAAGTACTCCAATAAGGTTTGG
>JAAYLJ010000194.1 GCA_012521935.1 Campylobacteraceae bacterium
GGATTGGCGGAGGAACTGTACTTGTGCCAATTCTACTCTTAATTGGAGTTGATATAAAAACTGCAATTGGAGCTTCAGTTGTTCAAATGGTGTTTAGTTCCATTTTTGGATCATTTGTAAATTATAAAAATAGTAGCTTGAAAATAAATGATGGGATCTTTGTTGGACTTGGTGGTGCTTTTGGCGCTCTTTTTAGCGGTAAAATAGTAGCACTTTTTCCAGATATAATCTTGCTTTGCATTTTTTTAATAGCACTTATTTTATCAATTTACAAGTTTTTTAATTCACCAATACAAACAGATAAAAAAAGTATAGAATCTAAAACTTCACTTTTTATAATTGGCTTTTTTCTAGGAGCAATTGCCATTAGTGTTGGAGTTGGTGGAGCAGTTTTTTTAACTCCAATTTTAGTTGGTTTTTTACATTACGATATGAAAAGAGCCATCTCTATGGGGCTATTTTTTGTTGTTTTTTCATCAATTGCGGGTTTTGTAAGCTTAGCAATACATGGGTTTATAAATTATAAATTAGGATTAATCTTAGGCGTTAGCTCACTTTTGGGAGTATATTTTGGAGCAAAAAGCTCATTTGTCATATCAAGAAAATGGCAAAAAAGAGCACTTTTAACTCTATACATTTTAATGTTTTTATTAACTTTATATAAAATAATTGGAGAAATATGATAAAAATTTACGGTGCAAGAGAGCATAATTTAAAATCAATTAATCTTTCAATTCCTAAAAACAAATTGGTAGTTTTTACTGGAATTTCAGGTAGTGGAAAGAGTACGCTAGCATTTGATACCCTTTATGCTGAGGGGCAAAGAAGATATATTGAATCTTTATCCTCATATGCTAGACAATTTTTAGATAGAGTTGGAAAGCCAGATGTTGATAAGATTGAAGGCTTAACCCCTGCAATTGCGATTGATCAAAAAACAACTAGCAAAAACCCAAGATCTACAGTTGGGACTATTACTGAGATATATGATTATTTAAGATTGCTTTATGCAAGAATAGGGGAACAGCATTGTCACAAGTGTCATCAGCCAATCTCTAAAATGTCAAGCGAGGATATTGTAAATGAAGTATTAAAGCTTCCAAATGAGGCTAAATTAGTCATTACTGCCCCTTTGGTTAGAGAAAAAAGAGGAAGCTTTGCTGATTTGATTGAGTCTTTAAGACACAAGGGTTATGTAAGAGCGATGATTGATGGAGTAATGGTTAGGCTAGATGAAGAGATTGAACTTTCAAAGACAAAAAAACATACAATTAAAGTTGTTATTGATAGAGTTATTTTAAAAGAAGAGAACAGTCAAAGGATAGCCCAAGATGTGGAAAAAGCGCTGCTTGAGAGCTTTGGCGAGGTAGAAGTTGAGATATTAAACGCTAAAGAGATAGGGTTTGATAAAGAGTTAATTCATTATAGTGAGCATTTTGCTTGTTTTGATTGTAAGATTAGTTTTGAGCCACTTGAGCCACTTAGTTTCTCATTTAACTCTCCAAAGGGTGCTTGTAGTGCTTGTGATGGACTTGGGATTAGATATTCGCTTGATCTTTCAAAAATTATTGATGAAGAGCTTAGCATAGAAAAAGGTGCAATAAAAATAATGTATGGCTTTTACAAAAGCTACTATTCTAAGTTTTTACAAGCTTTTTGTAAAAGTGCAAATATAAAGACAAACATACCATTTAAAGAGTTGGAGCCTCATGAGCAAAAGGCGATTTTGCATGGAGGTGTTGAGGATGTTGAATTTTTTTGGAAGAGGCATAAGCTAAATAAAAAATGGGAAGGGGTTATAAAAATTGCATACGATATGCTAAAAGATGAGAAAGATTTGAGTGAACATATGAGTGAAAAAGTTTGCGATAAGTGCAAGGGTTTTCGCTTAAAAGAGGAGAGTTTAGCAGTTAGAGTTGCAAAGTTAGGGATTGCTGATATTTTAGTAATGCCAATAGAAGAGAGCTTAAAGTTTTTTAAAAATAGTAAAAATTTTAAACACTTAACTCCTCAATTTGTTCAAATATCTACCCCTATTTTAAAAGAGATTAATGAGAGACTTCATTTTTTATATGATGTAGGACTTGGATATTTAAGCCTTGGAAGAGATGCAAGGACGATAAGTGGTGGTGAGGCTCAAAGAATTAGAATCGCCTCGCAAATTGGAAGTGGATTAACTGGAGTTATGTATGTTTTAGATGAGCCTAGCATTGGCCTTCATGAAAGAGATACTCTAAAGCTTATTAAAACGCTTAAATCTTTGCAAGAAAAAGGAAATAGTGTAATAGTAGTTGAGCATGATAAAGAGACTATAAATGCGGCTGATTTCATCGTAGATATTGGGCCTGGAGCTGGAAGATTTGGGGGTGAGATAGTTTTTGCAGGCGATAGTAAAAAGCTTTTAAAAAGTAAAACTTTAACAGCACTTTATTTAAATGGTAAAAAAAAGATAGATAGAAGTTATGAAAGAGTGCAAAAAGAGTGGATTAGCTTAAAAAATGTAACAATTAATAATCTTAAAAAACTTGATGTAAAAATCCCACTAAAAAACTTAGTTGGAATTTCTGGAGTTAGTGGAAGTGGAAAGAGTTCACTAATCCTTCAAACACTTTTGCCAGTAGCTAAAGAGGAGCTAAATAGGGCAAAAAAAGTTAAAAAAGTAAAAAATAGTACATGTGAGGGGCTAGAGAAGTTAGATAAAGTAATCTACCTAGATCAAAGCCCAATAGGCAGAACTCCAAGGAGTAATCCTGCAACATATACTGGGGTTATGGATGAGATTAGAGCTCTTTTTGCAAAGACAAAAGAGGCTCAAATTAGAGGATATAAGATTGGAAGATTCTCTTTTAATGTTAAGGGTGGAAGGTGCGAGAAGTGCCAAGGAGAGGGTGAGATTAAAATAGAGATGCACTTTTTGCCAGATATTTTAGTTAAGTGTGATGCGTGCTTAGGCCAAAGATATAATGCCCAAACCCTAGAGATAAAATACAAAGCAAAATCTATTTCAGATATACTAAACATGAGTGTTGAAGAGGCTCTTTCATTTTTTAAAGCCATCCCAAAAATCGCGCAAAAACTTCAAACGCTTTATGATGTTGGACTTGATTATATAACTTTAGGACAAAACGCAGTTACCTTAAGTGGAGGCGAGGCTCAAAGGATAAAGCTAGCAAAAGAGCTTAGTAAAAGTGACACTGGAAACACTCTATATATTTTAGATGAGCCAACTACTGGGCTTCATTTTGCAGATGTTGATAAGCTTTTAAATGTGCTTCAAAGATTAACTGAGCTTGGAAATTCGGTTATAGTTATTGAGCATAATTTAGATATTTTAAAAAATTGTGATTATCTTATAGATATGGGGCCTGAGGGCGGAGATAAGGGTGGAAAAGTAGTGGCACAAGGCTCTCCTAAAGAGTTAGCAAGAGAGCATAAAAAAACTAAAAGCTATACAGGAGCTTTTTTGGAAAAAGAGTTTAAAGGAGAGTAAAATGAGAAAACTTACAATAGTTGATACATTTGGATTTTTATTTAGAAACTATTTTGCACTGCCAAATTTAAACAATTCTAAAGGTTTTCCTACTGGCATGTTGACTGGTTTTGCAAACTTTATCTACTCATTAAAAGATGAATTTAGTACAGATTACATTATGTTTGCACTTGATTCAAAAGGAAAAACCTTTAGACATGAGATAGATCCAAACTATAAAGCCAATAGAAAAGAGCCTCCAAAAGATCTTTTAACACAACTTCCAGTTGCAATTAACTGGGTAGAGAAAATGGGGTTTAAAGCCTATCAAGAGAGTGGTTTTGAAGCAGATGACATTATAGCTTCAAGCGTTAAGTTTGCAAAAAAATATGATATAAAAGTGCAAATCATAACTCACGATAAAGATTTGTATCAGTTAATTGAAGATGATAAAGTTTTTATTTTAGATCCTACAAAAAAAATGATAATTGATGAGAAGGGGTGTATTGAAAAGTTTGGAGTTGCTCCAAGTTTAGTTTTAGATTATCTCTCTTTAGTTGGGGATAGCGCAGATAATATCCCCGGAGTTAAAGGGATTGGACCTAAGGGAGCAAAGACTCTTTTGGATGAATTTAATTCTCTTGAAGAGATTTATGAAAATATAGAAAAGATCAATAATCCTAGAAGAAAAGAGCTGCTGCTTGAGGATAAGGAGAGTGCATATGTCTCTAAAAAACTAGCTAGCTTGGATGATTCTCTTGATATTTCAGATAGATTTGAAAGCTTTTTGTTTTCAAATGAAGATCCATTAGTAAAAATCAAAGATGAATTAGAAGAGTATGAGCTTAGAGGGATTTTAAGAAGAGTAGAAGGCAGTCCATTATCCATAAAATATGATGAAAAAAACGAGAGTTTTAAATATATTTTAATTAAAAATGATGATGAGCTTAAAAAGATTATATCATCCATAAATGAAGATGAATTAATAGCATTTGAC
>JAAYLJ010000195.1 GCA_012521935.1 Campylobacteraceae bacterium
AAAAAAGTACTAAATATAGAGAGATAAAAAGCTAACCCTACTCCAAAATCAAACTCACCCATTTTTTTCCTTTTGCAAAAAATCTTTCCATTTTCTCCTAGCTTAAATGAAAACTCTCTTTATTTTCTATTTTCTTAAAACTTATAGTAACTAAATGAAACACATGTACTATTTTTTAAAAGTATTATTACTTTTTCAAATAGATTAAGTAACTTAAATTGCTTATTTTTAGAACAATTTTTACAAAATATTAGATGCTTTTTATAGCTTTTTATTAAATAAGCCTATTGTAATGAGATTTTCACTACCCTAACAAGATGATTATCCCTCAAGGAGCATTATGAAACAGACACTTATGGGCAATGATGCCATTGCTTTAGCTTTAATACACTCTGGTGTAGATATGATTTCAGGATATCCTGGAACACCCTCAAGTGAAATCTTAAGTAATTTTCAAAAATATAAAAAAAATTTTAACCTAAAAGATGCTTATGCGCAGTGGGCAACTAATGAAAAAGTTGGATTTGAAGTAGCATATGCTGGAGCAATAGCTGGCAAAAAAACCTGTGCAACGATGAAGCAAGTTGGCTTAAATGTTGCAAGTGACGCTTTAATGAGTGCATCTTACATTGGATTAAAAGGCGCTATGCTTTTAGTTAGTGCTGATGATCCAGGTTTTTACTCTTCACAAACTGAGCAAGATAGCAGAAGTTTTGCAAAATTTGCAAGAATTCCTGTACTTGATCCCGCAACTCCGCAAGAAGCGTATGATATGACAAAGCTTGGCATAGAAATTTCATCAAAATTTGAAACAATAGTAATGCTACGCCCTGTTATGAGAGTCTCTCACTCAAGGGAGATTTGCACGGTAGATAAAGAGTTAAAACCACTTCAAAATGAGGGAAATTTTCAAAGAGATATCCCAAGATGGGGAGCAGTTCCGCCAGCAGGGAGATTTAGGCAAGGATTGGAACAACTTAAGAGAATTGAAATTATAAAAGAGTGGAATTGGGAAAATTTAATTAAACCAAAACTTAAAAATCTTTCAAATAAAAAACTTCTTTGTTTAACAAGCGGGACTGGGCATGTTTATGCCATGGAAACCATTGATGATTTAGCTCTTAGGGCTGATATTTTAAAACTTGATATGCCCTACCCTTTACCTAAAGAAAAGATAGAAGCTTTGTTTGACAATTACGATCAAGTGCTCATTTTAGAAGAGAGCTATCCATGTATTGAAGAGCAGTTAAATTCTTCTAAAATACATGGAAAACTAACTGGACATGTTCATCAAATAGATGAATTTTCCAAAGAAAAAGTGGTAAATGCTTTAATTAAAATAGGTTTTTATAAAAAAGATAATCCATATAAAGCTAAAAAATTTGAAGGGGTACTTGATGGCAGGCCTCCAAATATGTGTCCGGGTTGCCCTCATAGAGATGTGCATTATGCTGTAACTGAGGTTTTTAAAAAAGATAATGCCATCTACCCATCAGACATTGGCTGCTACACTCTTGGCTTAAATCAAGGAGCTATTGATAGTCTTCTTTGCATGGGGGCAAGTGTGAGTATGGCAAGTGGGTTTTATCTAGCAGATAAGAGCAAAAATATAGTCGCAACCATTGGAGATAGCACATTTTTACACTCTGGAGTTGCACCGCTTATTAATGCAGTGTATCAAAAACATAGATTTATTTTAGTTATTTTAGATAATTCAACAACTGCGATGACAGGAAGACAAACAACACCACAAAGAGCAAACCCTGGCCAAATTGATATTAAAAAAATAGTAGAAGGGTGCGGGATTCCTTGTTATGAATATTTTTATGATCCAGATTTAAATAAAACAATAGATTTTGTTAAATCACTAAAAAAAACATATAAAGAGGCAGACTACCCAGTAGTAGCTGTGGTTAGAGAGTTTTGTGTTTTAGATAAAGAGATGGCTGAGGGTAGATTAAACTTAGCGCAGGTTATAGTAGATCAAGATTTATGTATAGAGTGCGATTGGTGCGTAACAGCTTACAAATGCCCGCCAATGAAGCACAATGAAGATGGAAAGATTGAAATTGATCCATTTTTATGCGCAGGCTGTTCGGCTTGTCTTAATGTAATCTGCCCAACAGAAGCTTTTGTGGAAAAGGATGATTGATGAAGTATCAAGTTGTTATTGGCGGGGTTGGCGGACAAGGGGCTGTTTTTTTAGTTAAAGTTTTAAGTATTGCCGCAAGCCTTGTAGAGCAAAAGTTTCTAGGAACTGAAAATCATGGCATGAGTCAAAGAGGCGGAGCAGTATCATGTTATGTGAAAATTGGAGAATTCTATGCTCCAGCCATAGATGAAGGGCAGGCAGACTTACTCATAGCGCTTGATCCCTCAGAAGCTCTTAGAAATATCCAATACTTAAAACAAAAAGATAGTACCGTAATAGTAAATGCAGATGAGAGTTTTCCAAAGTTAAAACAAAATGTTTACAAAGTGGACGCATTTTTAAAAGCAACAAATAAAGAGTTTCCCATAAATGCGCTAAATGTTTACATGCTTGGCGTTACTTTAGCAAAAGATCCTAACTTTCCATTTACCATAGAGCAGATTGAAAAAGCTATTACAATAATGAATGAAAAGTTTGCAAAGCAAAATATTGAGGTTTTACACAAAGCTATAAAAGATGCGAAGGGGGCTTAATGATTTGGTCAGAAGTTGAAACTTTTTTAAAAGAAGATTTAAGGGCTTTACAATATTCAAGACTTCAAGAGACTCTTTTAAGAGTTTATAATAATGTTCCTTTTTACAATG
Organism: Campylobacteraceae bacterium; assembly: GCA_012521935.1. GTDB lineage: Bacteria > Campylobacterota > Campylobacteria > Campylobacterales > Campylobacteraceae > JAAYLJ01. Next base: position 2,797 of record JAAYLJ010000195.1, read on the forward strand.
AAAGTTTTAAAAAATTAGGCATTACGCCAAGTGATATTAAATCTATAAAAGATATTTCAAAACTCCCATTTACCACTAAACAAGACTTAAGAGATCACTACCCTTTTGGAATGTTTGCAGTAGATCAAAGTGCGGTTGTAAGGATTCATAGCTCAAGTGGGACAACAGGCAAACCAACTGTTGTTGGATATACTAAAGGCGACATGGGAGTTTGGAATGAAGTGATGGCTAGAGTCTTTACTATGAGTGGAGTGAACTCCCAAGATACAGTTCATAATGCTTATGGATATGGACTTTTTACTGGAGGCTTAGGGATTCACAATGGCGCAGAAACTGTGGGTGCAACCATAGTTCCAAGCTCAGGTGGATTTACTTCAAGACAACTACTGCTTATGAAAGATTTTAATGCAACAGTTTTAACCTCTACTCCATCTTTTGCTCTTCATTTAGCTGAAGTTGCAAAAAGTGAGGGGTATGATTTAAGAAATGATTTTAAGTTAAAGTGTGGGATTTTTGGAGCTGAGCCAACAAGTACAGGACTCAAAGAAGAGGTAGCAAGCGTTTGGGGAATTGATTATCATGAGATTTATGGGCTCTCTGAAATCATTGGACCTGGTGTTTCAAATAGTTGCAAAAAATCAAATAAATTGCATATATTTGAGGATCATTTTTACCCTGAAATCATAGATCCAGATACTTTGGAAGTTTTACCTTATGGGGAAGAAGGTGAGTTAGTTATCACCACTTTAACAAAGCAAGCGCTGCCTATTTTAAGATATAGAACAGGGGATATAACCTCTCTTGATCCAACTCCTTGCAGATGCGGAAGAACCCATGTAAGGATGAGTAGCATTGTAGGAAGAGTAGATGATATGCTCATTGTAAATGGAGTAAATGTATTTCCTTCGCAAGTAGAACATGTCCTCTCTTGCGTTGATGGAATTAGCTTAAACTACCAAATAATTGCAGATAAAAAGGGGTATTTAGACATTTTGGAAGTTATGGTTGAAGTTACAAATGATATGCCAATGGATAGCATCGGCGCTTTAGATAGGCTACAAAAAAATATTCAAAATGAACTGCTTTCAAACCTATATATAAAAGCTATGGTAAAGTTAGTTGAGCCAAGAAGCATTGAAAGAAGCGTTGGTAAGGCAGTTAGAGTCATAGATAAAAGGAGAATTTAATGAAATATGCAATAAAACAATTGTCGGTATTTTTAGAAAACAAGCCTAAAGAGTTAAATTTTTTAACTAAAATCTTAAGTGAGGGCGGAGTCTCCATTAAATCTATTTTACTTGTTGATTCTTCTGATTTTGGTTTGGCTAGAACCATAGTGAATGATCCCCAAAAAGCAAAGTCTATCCTTGCAAATGAAGGCTTAAGCGTTCAAATTACAAATGTTTTTGGAGTAAAGATTGATGATGTTGTTGGAAGTTTTAATAGCGTTGTATCCATCCTTAGTGATCAAAATATAAACATTCTTTACTGCTATAGCTTTTATGAGTCACAAAGTGGGATTTTTATATTCAGTGTTTTAGCAAATGAGTTTGAACTTGCCACAAAAACATTGATAGAACATGGAGTAGAGATAGTAGAACCATCATATTTTTATAAATAAAAATCTTTCAAAAGATTTTGAAATTGGCATAGCGTAAGCCGAGTTCTGTCGTGGGTGGCTATTTATCTAGGCACCATGTTACCAAGATGCTCAAGCGAAGGGTTCAAACATGAAACAAAACCATCCCTTCTTGCTGCAAGCTGGGTTTACATAGCTATCAAAGTTACCTTTGATACTGGTGGGCTCTTACTCCACCCTTTCACCATCACCTTTAAGGCTGACTTCTCTCTGTTGCACTTTCCCTCAGGTTGCCCTGGCCATCTGTTAGATGGAACTTTGTTTCATAGCAGCTCGGACTTTCCTCTTGAAATTCAAGCAACCACCAGCTATGCCAAAATTGATTATATCATTAATCCCCACTCTTACAAAAGAGTTTTGGCAGTTCATTTAAATTTTTCAAACTATCCACTCTTTTATAAAAAATCCCCCTAGCCAAAAGCGCATTTTCAAAATCTTTTTTCATATGTTTACTTAGCCAAAAACTAACACAATGACTCTTAAGAAGAGAGGGAAGAGTATCTTTAGCCAAAAGGGAGCTTGCATGAAGAGGATTTGGGATATATTTTACTTCAACTACTTTTTGGTTAAAAAGATGAACTAGGGCAATTTTTTCATGAGTTATGTGCATATTTGAAATCTCTTTACCACTTTTTTCTAAAGGAGTAGAAAAAGCTACTACAAATTTATCTTTTTCATCAATAATCTTTAAACTATAGCCCCTAATCAAAGCTGTAGCTATCTTAGTTCTTGCGCTTTTTAAAATCCTAGAAAAAGTTGGCCTAGAGACTTCCATCTGCAAAGCAGCCTCTTCTTGATAAAGATCTTCATAATCCATCAAATAGATAGCTTCTAATTCATCTGAATTTATCTCTATCTCTCCATTAGCTCTTTTTTTAGGCTCAAAAAGAGTATAATTTGGCTTGAATGAACACACTCTATCTAATCTTTGTCTTCCCATATATATCCTTTATCAAATGATACCAAAATTTTTTCCTTATTGACATATGTTCATAAAAAGAGTATTCTTTTTGAAAAATTTTAGGAGAAGATATGGAGGAAGGGAATAAGCTACAAGGACTCTCAAATGAGTGCTATCTTGAAGGTAGGCCAACTGGGCAATCTACAAATAGGTTAAAATATTTTCCTATCATGATGTATGCCATAGTCATGGGGCTTAGCGGGCTTACAATCATGTATCAAAAAGCTGGAATTTGGCTAAATTTTCCAAGTTTTATTGGAAATACTTTAATGATTATAGACACGCTTTTATTTGTTTTTATAAGCATTGTTTATATAGTCAAAATTTTCAAATACCCATCTATGGTAAAAGAGGAGTTTTTGCATCCTGTTAGGATTAACTTTTTTGCAGCAGTTTCCATCTCAATGCTGATGTTAGCCATCATTTACAAGGATGCAAATCACTTGATGTCTGGACTTTTTTGGTATCCAGGAATGTTGCTTCATTTTTATCTAACTATGTACACTATTGCTTTTTGGATAAATAGAAATCAAGATATAAACCATTCAAGTCCTGCGTGGTTCATACCAATTGTTGGTAATGTTTTAGTTCCAATTGCTGGGGTGGATTTGGTAAATCACGGGATATTAATGTACTTTTTTAGCTCAGGGATTTTCTTTTGGATTATGCTTTTTGCGATTTTATTAAATAGAATTATTTTTCATAATCAAATTGCAACTAAATTTATGCCTACTATGTTCATACTAATAGCTCCGCCTGCTGTTGGGTTTATAGCCTATTTTGCAATGTTTGAAAAGATAGATCTGTTTGCAAATATGCTTTTTAACTTAGCACTATTTTTTACATTTTTACTAGCATTTATGTACAAAAGTTTTATAAAAATTAAGTTTTTTCTATCTTGGTGGGCATTTGTATTTCCACTAGCTGCGATGGCTATTAGTTCAATGCTTTATTATCACCATCATCAAGATAGTTTTCTTTTACTCTTTTCATACTTAATGATTGGAGTGACTACTGTTGTGATAGCTGTGGTTTTGTACCAAACTATCATCCATATAAATAGAAGAGAAATTTGCATAGAAGAGTAAGGAAAAAATTATGACAAAATCAATGCTTTTGGATAAATATCCAGTTTTTAGCTATGAAATAGACAAAAATGAGTCAAAATTTAATAGTGTAGATGAGATTTTAGAGTTTTTAAAAAAGAAGATTGAAGCTGATCCAAGTGGGGCTTTCATAGCAATATTTGATCAACTAAAACATACAAAATCTTTAGATGGAGAGGTAATGGAAGGCTTACTAAGTGCTAAAAATATAATTTACTGCTTTGGAGTAGCCATTTTAAATACTAAAATTTTAGCTGCAAGACCTAGAAGTATTGGAGTTTGCGAGCTTAAAGACTCATTTATCATTGAGTGTATGGACGCTCCAAGAGAGGCGATGCAAGATAAAATTAACTCTTGGATAAAAGAGTTAAAAATCTAAACCCTCCTGCGTAAAGACGCAGGAGTTAGACTTGATTTATGCTGGATAGAGCTCTAAAAAAAATAATGATTTAGATATAATTAAAATAATAGCAAAGGAGGAGAGAATGTATTCAGTAAAATTAGATATAAATGAAAAAATTTATGATAAAGTAATGTTTTTTTTAGAAAACTTACCTAAAAATGATTTGAAAATAGTAGAGATAAAA
>JAAYLJ010000196.1 GCA_012521935.1 Campylobacteraceae bacterium
TTTCCTTTATTGTTTTAAATATTTTGATTATAACAGCAGTGAAGTTGTGAGGAGATTAATACTAAATTGTTTTAAACATATGAGCACTAGGGGAAGAAAAAACTATACTATCTAAGCAAGTAATGGATTATGAATTTAGTAGGCAAATAAGTGGCACGCCCGAAGAGATTCGAACTCATGACCGCAGGTACCGCAAACCTGTGCTCTATCCAGCTGAGCTACGGGCGCACTTTAAAGGTCGGTATTATATCTCATTTCTTTTAAAAAACAAAGTTTTGTACCACCTTTAAGTCTTTCTAATTTTAAAACTTTTAGCTAAACTTTCAATATGAATTTTAATATCAAATCAACTCTTTGGCGCTCTTTAGATAGCGCTTTATCCATTTTAAAACTCATAATCCCCATCTACATAGTAGCTGATATTCTATTTTTCTATGATTTTTTAAACAAACTAACCTCTGTTTTTGAACCGCTAACTTCATTTTTAAACCTTCCAGCAGAAAGCTCACTTGCTTTGGTAAGCGGTATGTTTTTTAACCTCTATGCAGCTATTGCTTTTGCTGCGCCTTTGGGACTTAGTGCAAAAGAGTGGACAATTCTTGCTGTATTTTTAGGGATTTGTCATGAACTCATGATAGAAACTGCCATAATGCAAAGGTTGAAAATACCCATTATTTTTTCTCTTCTTTTTAGATTAACGGTGGGTATTTTGGGCGCTTGGCTTGTTGCTTTATTGCCTGATACGCTCTTTGGGACTAGCGCAATTTTAACGGTAGAGCCGCTTCCAAGCTTTAGCTCCTTCTTAGAGTTATTTATAAATTCACTGAAAAACGCCTTTATTTTAGCACTAGAAGTTGTGCTTCTTGTGTGCGGAGTTATCGTACTTTTAGATTTTTTAAAAACAAGAGCCTTCATTCAAAACTATTCTAAGAAAATAAATGTAGCTTACAGCTTGCTTGTAGGGACAATCTTAGGCACAACATATGGGGCTGGCATACTGATAGATGAGTACAAAAACAGCTCAATGAGCTTAAAAGAGATCTGGTTTATAGGAACTTTCCTAATGGTTTGTCACGCCATCATAGAAGATACTATCATTTTTGTAATTTTTGGTGCGAACATATGGATAATCGTTGCTATTAGGGTTGTTCTGGCTATACTGTTTGCCTTTTTAGTTTCACTCTTTTTTCATCTATTTTTGAAAAAATCCACATAAATCTCATTTAAATACTCAATGAATTCTCTTGGTTTTTTATATCCACCTACACTGCCAATTATCTTCATGCTACTTGGGTCTATCAAAAATGAATTTGGATAAAATTCACTCTTTATCCCACATTTTTTTGCCTCATTTGGAGTTAGAACTGATAAAAAATAACTCTTTTTTAAGTGCCTTCTATAAAACCCCTTGTCTATCATTTCGCTACTCATTTTGTTGCACCATTTACAGTTTTTACTTACAACAAAAGCCCATATTAGTTGATTATTTTCGGTAATTTGATTTGACAAAGTTTTATATTCACAAGAAAATAAAGTAGAGAAAAATAGTAAAAAACTAAGAAGCAGTCTCATGTTTGCTCTTTTTTTGTTGCAACAGTAGCCCTAAAACTATCAAAATTAATCCAACAATAGTTGAAGGAAAAATGCTCTCTTTTAAGAAAACAGAGATAAAAAATAGCGATAAAAATGGTGAAAGAAATATCAAATTTGCAATCTTAGCTGTTTGTTTGGTAAGTTGCATTGCTTTTAACCAAAGTAAAAATGTAAATCCCATTTCAAAAATGCCTACATAAACTCCTCCTAGTAAGCCTTTTATTGGAAAAACATTTAAATGCACATTTAAAAATGCCCAGATCAAAGTTAGGAAAAACCCTACTCCAAAATTAACCCAAAGTCCAATTACAGGATCTATCTCCCATTTTTTATTATATATCCAAAAAAGAGACCAAAGCAAGGTTGAGCCCAAAGCTAAGGCAACACCTACTGGATTACTAAATTCCAAACTAAACACAGCCCCTTTTGTAGAGATAATCAGTCCTCCAAAGTAGCATATAAACCCAGCGGCTATGTCTTGCCAATAAAGCCTTTGCTTTAAAATTAAAGCCGACAGGTATGCTAAAACAAGCGCCCATGTATAGTTAAGTGGCTGAGCCTCTTGAGCAGGTAAAAGATCATAAGCTTTAAAAAGAACTAGGTAGTATAAAAAAGGATTTAGCGCGCCTAAAATAGCCATTTTTTTAAATTGAGCCTTGTCAAAATGAAAGCTCTTTTTTTGAAGTTTAATGACAAAACTCAAAACCATAAATGAAGTGCCAGAAGCAACAAGCAAAAGTTGTACAGGAGAGAGATAATTTAGCGATATTTTAAACGCAGTAGCTACAGTTGACCATAAAAAAACTGCACTTAACGCATAAATATAGGCTTCTTTATCTTTCATAATGTTCCATTTTTAAATTATTGTACCCAATTTTTTATACTATAAGTTATAATACGCCTTTAGGAGAAAAAATGAATGATTTGATAATTGCCTACCAAGGCGTTGAAGGCGCATACTCTCATTTAGCATGCAAAAACGCCTATCCAAAATCTCTCACAATTGCTTGTGATACTTTTGCAGATGCTATGAAATTAGTAGAATCAGGCACGGCAAATTTAGCCATGATACCAGTTGAAAATTCTACTGCTGGAAGAGTGGAAGAGATGTATAGACTTATTCCAGAGTTAAAATTAAACATAGTAAAAGAGCATTTTGAGCCAGTTAGGCACTGTCTTTTAGGCGTGCAAGGCTCATCACTTAAGAGTATAAAAACTGTAGCCTCTCATCCTCAAGCTTTAGCACAGTGCTATAAAAATATTTCAAAATATGGATTTAAAGCTGAAGCCAAATTTGACACAGCAGGTTCTGCAAAAGAGATTAAAAAGTTAAATGATCCAACAAAAGCTGCTATTGCTTCTAAACTAGCTGCAAAACTATATGATTTAGTGATTTTAGATGAAAACTTTGGCGATAAGATAGGAAATACTACTAGATTTATTGTTCTTTCAAATGAGAGCACTACTCCAAAGTACGATAAAAAAGAGGAGTTTATCACCTCATTAGTTTTTAATGTAAGAGATATACCAGCAGCCCTTTACAAAGCATTAGGCGGATTTGCTACAAATGGAGTAAACCTTTTAAAACTTGAAAGCTACTCCCCTAAAGGAGATTTAAAAGTAAGCCAATTCCACCTTGACATCGACTCCCACCCGCATCATCCTAGTTTCATTTTAGCCCTAGAAGAGCTATCATTCTTCGCCAAAGATATTAAGTTTTTAGGTACATATAGAAA
>JAAYLJ010000197.1 GCA_012521935.1 Campylobacteraceae bacterium
ATCTTGCACTACAACCTTGGGTTAACTTATGCTCAACTTGGAAACTACACTCTTGCTAACAAACACTTTACCTCAAGTTATAGACTAAATCCTAAAAATTATCTTGCTGGAGTTTTTGCTCTTATGAGCCTAGATTTAATCTCTAAACCCATTGAAAAATTTAAAGAAGATTTAAAAGAGACAATTGACTAAGACCCAACTTTAGGGGAGGATAATTTATATAAAGCTTTCATCCATGTGATAGAAAACAATATAGTCTCAGCCATAAGATGGACAGAGAGTGAAAAAGAAGAGACTCCATTAAACATAATGTTTAGCATGATAATAGCCAAACTATCTCATAACCAAAATGCCTATTTATTAAATGCAAAAATATTACAAAAAACGCTTCCAAAAGATTTGGTTTCAAATATTTTAGCTTTTCATGCACTATATAGTGAAAATGAGATAAAAACTTACGCAAAAGCAATTCAAATTGATTTTAGAAGACTTGATCTAGATAAAAATGCGTTTTATTTTGGGCCAAAAGTGGCTAAAGAACACTATATTAAGATTTTGCAAATTGGTGGACTTTTGCATCATGAAAGAGAAAGTTTAATGAAAAAAGTCTCGTTAGAGAATAAAAACCTACCTCAAATGATGGAAACTTTAGCTTATTTGAACATTTATACTCACAATTTTGAGGAAGCTTACACCATATATAACCAACTAATTGATGAGCACAAAATACAAGATAGTAGAACTTTGTTTTTAGCAGCAGTTGCAAGTGTTGGCTCAAATCATCCTGAAAATGCCATAGCTTTACTTGAATTATCAAAATTAACTGATGAAAATAACTTAGAAAGTAGATATGCTTTAGGACTTTTATATCTTGAGGTTGATAACTATAATGGCGCCGCTATCCAATTCCAAAAGATTGGAGATAGCGGCTTTGAGTCAAGTTATTTTGACTTTGAAATGCTAAATTAAATCTCATTTTTTTAAGATTTTAACTCTTTTTTTCTTCCATCTATCAAAATATAGCATATATCCAGTAATGACAAAAAGTGCCATCAAAGCTGATGAAATGAAGTATGCAAGCTTGCCAAACCATCCAAAAAACTCTCCACTATGAAGCGGTAACATGCTATTCATTATTTTTTCATTTAATTTTTTATCTTCATACTTTGTTTCTTTCACCAGTTTTTTCTCTACAGGATCTATCTCTGCGGTATTTGACGCCCTGAAGTGTTTTGCATTATCAAATAGATATGAGATAGCATAGGTTCCATCTTTGCTTTGATCTAATCTTAAATTTGCATTTTTAAACCCTTTTGCCGTGGTTTCTTTAAAAAGATCAATAACTACTGAAATATCATCAAAAGCTATATCTTTATTTTTTATTGGAGCTCCTTGTTGCATAACTCTTTTTGGTTGCTCAACCCCTAGCGCGCTATACATTGCACCTCTATACCATTCATACGACCAGTAAAGACCTGTTAAACACATAAGAAGAAAAAATGGAACTACCCAAAGCCCTAATGCACTATGCGTAGAGGATAAAAATGCTCTATTTTTTTGTTTAAAGCTAAAGGTAATGCTTTTTAAAAAATTATTTTTAATTCTTGGCCAATAGATAATAATTCCACTAACAGTAAGCACAATAGCAGCAAGAGTTGCTAAAGCTACTATATTTTTCCCCACACTTCTAAAGCCTCCATCAAGAGCCAACCATCTATGTAACCTAAAATTAAACATGAAAAAATCTTTTCCTTTAATTTGTGGTAAAACTTCTGCTGTATATGGATTTAAATATATATTAACCCCTCTTCTTTCCCCTTCTTTTACAATATTTACATACATTGAGCTATCTTTTGCACTAGAGAAACCGATGCTATTTATTTTATAGTTCGGATTTTCTTTTTGAAAAATTTGCAAAATCTCTACTTCATTTAATCGCTCTTTATTTTGTGGAGCTTGTACAAAATATGTATCTTTATTGATAATTTGCAAAATCTCTTTTTCATAAGATAAGATAGCCCCTGTAGCTCCTACTATTAAAAGAATGACACCAAATACAATGCCAAGCAACCAATGAAGCCAAAACCACAATGTTTTATACATACATATCCCCTTTATTCATCAAATGATATTTTTATAAATTTTCTAGAAGGTATATCTAGCACTCAACCAAAAATTTCTACCAGCTGGCTTATTATTGTATTCATCGTAGTAGTTTGTAGATCCAACTCTTTCTTTAAAGCTATATTTCAAATAATCTTTATCAAACAGATTATTTACCCTAGCAATAAGCGTAAAGTTTTTATTAAACTTATATGAACCGCCTAAATTCCAAATTGAAAAATCTTTATAGTATAGATCTTTGTATCCACCTTTACCATCTTCATATCTTGTATTAAACCTATCAACTTCACCTTGATATTGAATATATGTATTTATTTTTGATGTAGTTTGCCAATCTAAAGTTGTGCTATACATATGTTTTGGACTGCTTCTTAAAGGCTTTCCATCCATTTGTGGATCATTAGATTTAATTTTTGAATCCAACCAAGTCCAATTTGCTTTAATGGAAAGATTATTTATTAAATAAAGCTTTCCAGCTAATTCAATACCTTTTATGGTAGCTTTTCCAACATTTTGTTTTTGAGTTAAAACACCATAACTTGCATCTAAATCAGCCCACTCTTACCCAGCTGAACCTACAAGATTTGTACTACTATCGATTTTATCTTTAAAATCATTTTGAAATAGTGTTAAATTAAAATTGTGTCTATTTTCATGCTCATAATAAACAGCCATTTCATAACTTATAGATTTTTCAGGCTTTAAGTCTGGATTTCCAATCCATGGACTTGTTCCTTGTCTGCCAAATCCTGTAATCCCCTCTTGCAAATCAGAAGCTTTTGGGGCTTTATATCCAGTTGAAACTCCGCCTTTAACTGTCCAATTATTATTAATATCATATAAAATATAAGCTCTAGGACTTACATGACTTCCAAAATCCTCATGCTTATCATATCTTGCACCAAAAGTAAGAGTTAAAGGATCAACGATATTCCAACTATCTTCTGCAAATATCCCATATTGATAATATTTTTTCTGGCCGCCAGTTTTTCCTTCACTCATACCATAAATCCCATCTTTTAGTGCAACATCTTGATACTCTGTACCTAAAACTAAATAGTGTTCACTCAAAGGCAGTTCATATTTCGCACTATAAGTAGTGTTGGTTGATTCTAGAGTTCTGTTTTTTCGTGGCATCAATGCGTTAAATTTATCAATTTCAGCTTGAGTTGCATTTGCATAAAAATTATCCAAATCTCCTGGATAAGCGCTTTTCATATCATTTACAAATTTCCTATCAGCAGCACCAAGGGGCATACTTCTGCCGATATTTTTACTATCTATATGATGTACTCCAATCGTACTTTTACCCACTTCCCAGTCTGCTTCCCAAAACGCAGAGTATTGCTCCCTTTCCATTCTTAAAGTATCAGCATATCCAACTCTTTGGTTATTCCAAATGGTATTAATGCTATCTCCAGTTCCTAAAGGAAAAACACTTTCCCCATCCTTAGTAAGATACTCATTATTGTCAAATTTTTGTTTAGCTACATCATAATCAAGCCTAATAGTGTGGTTTTCATTTGGAGTAAAAGTTAGCCCTGTTCCAAAAGTCCAATTTTCATTTTTTACATTTCCTTTTCCAGCACCAAAACTATCATTTGACTTGCTTCTATCCACACCATTTGAGTCATAAACTTTTTCATACTCGGGATTTGATTTATCTTTATCAAAAAAACTTCCCCTTAAAGATAGACCTAATTTATCTTTAATAACTGGCCCCATAATTGAAAAATCTACCTTATTATCATTTCCATACTCACTTTGTGTTTGAAAAGTTTTAGCATACCCTATGGCACCAGCCCACTCTTGTGATATTTTTTTAGTAATTATATTTATGACCCCGCCAATAGCATCTGAGCCATAAAGCGTACTCATTGGCCCTCTAATAACTTCAATCCTCTCTATCATGGAAAGTGGCGGGATGCTTGCAAGCTGGGCGCCTTCAAAACTATTAGGGTAAATGTCTCCACTATTGTTTTGTTTTTTCCCATCTATTAAAATAAGCGTATAGTCCGACCCCATACCCCTAATGCTTACCGTGCCATTATTTGTTTTATCATTTGTCTCACCAATATCTATACCCTCAATGTCTCTTACTGCATCTAGTAAGTTTAAATATGGTTTCTTTTCTAAATCTTCTTGCGTTATCACTGAGATGCTTGCAGGAGCATCTGTAATCTTTTGTTCGTATCCGCCCGCTGTGGTTACGATTTGGATGTCATCCAATCTTGTTGCTTCATTTGCCAAAAGTATATTTTGTGACAAAATGAGCGCCATAGTGCTAAAAGCTAACCTACTTCCCATCGTTTTTCCTTTTTGTTGAATTTTGATAATAATTATCAGTACTAATAAAACCTTAGGCATGTTAATATGGGCTAACTTAAAATATAGTAAACTGATAATCGTTATTAAAAATAATAATATATGCAAAACACCTATTTACCGAAATGAAGTAGCTTAATTTTAAATTGTTTATTTTAAATTTTATGATATCATTATCATTATTACTATACAATTCATTAAAACTTTCTAGGGCGGATTATGGAAGATATAGAAACATTAAAAAATCTTGTTGATTATGGAGTGATAGGCTTACTTGTTTTTATGAGTTTTTTTGCTGTTTTTTTCTTTATTGAGAGGATAATTTTTTATAAAAAAGTTAAAGTTGAAACATATGATAATAAAAAAACTTTAGAAGTAGCGCTCACAAAACATCTTACGATAATTGGCACAATAGCTTCAAACTCGCCGTATATTGGGCTTTTAGGTACAGTTTTAGCAATCATGCTTACATTTATGACAATGGGAGCTGGAGATATTGATGCAAGTAAAATCATGGAAAGTTTAGCACTTGCCTTAAAGGCAACTGCCGTTGGGCTTGTTGTAGCAATTATCTCTATGGTGTTTTACAATATCTTAAGTAGATTTGTTGAGGTTTTGGAGAGTGAATATGAAGTTGCAAAAGTTTGATTCAATAAATGTAATCCCATTTATTGATGTGTTGCTTGTGCTTTTAGCTATAGTTTTGCTAACTTCTACCTTTATCACAAAAGGAATTATTCCCATATCTTTGCCAGATGCAAATAGTGCAGATAAGCTAAAGCCAGATAAAGAGATCGTGATCGTAATAAATGAACAAGGTGAGCTATTTTTAGATGATAAGTTAGTAGTATTGCAAAACATTGAATTGGCAATATTAGACAAATCAAAAGATACTCCTGTACACTTAAATACGGACAAAAAGACAAAATTTGAATCTTTTGTGAATGTTTTAGACATGTTAAAAAAGAATGAATTTTCAAATGTATCAATTGTAACAAAGAGGTGAAACATGAATCGATATTTTAACTCTTTTTTCATAACAAGTATTTTATATTCATCTTTTGGTTTTGCATTTTTATATGCAATAAATGATATAAAAATAGAGCCAAAACAAGAAGATGTAACTGTAAAAATATCTTTAAATAGCGTATCTTTACAGCAAGAAGCTATGCAAGAACCTGCGTCTATCCAAAATGAACCAAAGCCTATTCTTCCTAAGCCTAAGCCAATTGTTGAAAAACCTAAACCGATTGTTGAAAAAACTGTAGAGAAAAAATCTCCTCCAAAAAAGACGGAACCAAAAGTACAAGAACCAAAGCCTATAGAAAAAGTTATAAAAAAAGAATCCATCAAAGAGGCTGAACTTATGGAAAATATAGAAGAAAAAGTAGTAAAAAATGTCACGCCAAGCATGCCCATTCCAAAAACATCTTTAAACAAAATACCAAATAAACCTACATCTACTAAAGAGATTTCTACAATAGAACTTGCAAGCATAGAGAGTGCATATTTATCAAAAATAAAAGCAAAAATAGAGAAAAATAAAGTCTATCCAAAAGCTGCAAAAAGACTTAGGCAAACTGGAAAGGTATTAGTTAGTTTTGATGTCTTAAAAGATGGATCTATTGAGAATATAAAAATTATAGAAAAGTCTAAATTTGAAAGGCTAGATGCAGCTAGCATAGAACTACTTTTAAAAATAGCTAACTTTGAGGCGATCCCAAAGGAGCTAAATAAAGCAGCTTGGAGTATTCGAGTACCTATTAATTACAGTATAAATTAAAAAAGGTTGCTATCTTTGATTTTAAAATTTAAGATAGCAACACTAGATTGAATTAAATGCCCTTTTTCTCAAGTCCCTTCATTCTTAAACCCTCTTTCATGTGCATATAGTTATTTAACGCTCCAATATAAGCTTTAGCAGTTGCAAGCATAGTATCTACACTTAGTCCATGACCCATAACTGCGGGTTTACTCTCATCAAAAGCTACCTTTACAACCACCTTTGCTAAGGCATCTTTTCCTTGTGTAACTGCTTCAACTTTATAATCTTTAAGCTCTCCATTTACGCCACAAACTCTATCTATAACTTTAAAAACTGCGTCCATTGTCCCATTTCCAATGGCAGCGTCAGTTGTCTCTTTATCATCATGTCTTATAGTAACTGCAGCACTTGGAACTCCGCCTGGAACACAATCACTAAGTTGCAATGTAACAAGTTCAAAAATTTGAGGTATTTTTACTATCTCCTCAGCTACTAAAGCTCTAATGTCATCATCAAAAATCTCTTTTTTCTTATCGCAAAGTATTTTAAATCTTGTAAAAGCTTCATTAATCTCATCCTCAGTTAAAGAGTAGCCAAGAGTTGATAACTTATCTTTAAACGCATGTCTTCCTGAGTGTTTTCCTAAAACAATTGAGTTTTTATCAAGTCCAATATCTTTTGCATTGATTATCTCATAAGTCTCTTGATGCTTTAAAACCCCATCTTGATGGATGCCGCTCTCATGAGCAAATGCGTTTTTACCAACTATGGCTTTATTTGGTTGAGGCTCAATGCCTGTTACTGAAGCTACTAGTCTGCTTGTTGGATAAATCTCTTTAAAATTAATGTTTGTAACTATTGGTGCAAAATAATCTGCCCTAGTTTTTATAGCCATTACTATCTCTTCAAGCGCAGCATTTCCAGCCCTCTCCCCTAGTCCATTAATGGTACACTCAACCTGCCTTGCTCCATTTACTACACACTCTAAAGTGTTTGCAACTGCTAAGCCTAAATCATTGTGACAATGTACTGAAATGATCGCTCTATCATTCACAAACTCGCTCAATTCTTTTATCATCGCACCCATTTCATGAGGCAATCTATACCCAACAGTATCTGGAATATTTAGCGTATTCGCGCCAACTTCTATTACTGCATCTAAGATCTCTTTTAGAAAACCTATATCGCTTCTTCCCGCATCCTCGCAACTAAACTCTACATCTTCACAAAAAGTTTTAGCATAAGCCACCGCCTCAACTGCTCTTTTTACCACTTCATCAGGACTCATTTTTAACTTATACTGCATATGTATTGGGCTAGTTGCAATAAAAGTATGTATCCTTCTTTTAGGTGCTTCTTTAATGGCTTCGCCTGCTGCTTTTATATCGTTCTGAACTGCTCTTGCAAGTGAACAGATGGTAGAGTTTTTAACAATAGAGCTAATTCTTGAAATAGCTTCAAAATCCCCTGGACTTGCTGCTGCAAAGCCAGCTTCTATGATGTCAACTCCCAATTTTTCAAGTTGTAAAGCTATTTGGATTTTCTCTTCAATATTCATTGAAGCCCCAGGAGACTGCTCTCCATCTCTTAATGTAGTATCAAAAATTTTAATAGGTATCATTTTTTTTCCTTTGATAAAATATAAAATAATTTAAATTTATGTTTAGAAGTATTAAAGAAGCAGGAGTGAAAGAGAGTCGTAAGTTTCTTTGCTAGAAACTATCTTGATTTTAAAATGGTTGCAAAAATTTATCTGTTGCATTTTTCTCTCCTTTGTAAAATTTAACCATTATACTTATTTTTTTTCCATTTTGCAACACAAAAAATATAGCACTCCCTACCTACTCCATAAAGCAGATAGCCTGTTACAAAAAGTGTGCCAGTTTCAATTGGGTAGAGATATATTAGTGAAAACACTAAGGTTAAAGTAACAAAAACTTTTATTCTTTGTGATTTTTTTAAATCTATGTTTTTAAAACTAGGGTATCTAATATTGCTAACCATTAAAAATGAGATAATAGCTTGTCCTAAAAGGATCATCCACTCTAGCTTTAACATGTATGGATATTTTTGGTAAATTAAAATCCACATGGCAGTAATGACTGCTGCGGTTGGAATGGGAACTCCAATAAATACTGATGGTTCACTTGTTGAAGTTGTGACATTAAATCTAGCAAGCCTAATTGCCCCAAATACTACATATAAAGCAGCTAAAAGTGCTCCAAATCTTCCATATTGATGCCCTATACTAAAGTAAAAAAGCATAGCAGGAGCTACCCCAAAAGCAACTATGTCTGAGAGTGAATCAAACTCAGCTCCAAACTTGCTTGTAGTTTTAGTCATCCTAGCAATTCTTCCATCTAATCCATCAAAAAATAGAGACAATATTATATAAATTGCTGCTTTTTCAAAGTTTCCTTTAGATGAAGCTAAAATTCCAATAACACCTAAAAAAGCACTAGCAGCGGTAAAAAGATTTGGTATTACATAGCTTAATTGTAATTTTCCATCTTTATATGGTCCCATTATCTTCCTTCCAAATAACCCAAAACACTCTCACCTGCAAAAACTTTATCTTTCTCATTTACTCTAATTCTTGTATCTATTGGAAGATATAAAGTAACCTCAGCACCAAGAGCAAAGCCAACTCTTTCGCCTTGCCAAAGCTCTTTATTTGTTTGATATATAGTTATTTTATTACTCCAAGCGCCGTTTTTTACTCCCATCCAAAATGAGTGAAACTCTGCTTGAAAATGGATAAATTTTTTAGAATTTAACAAATATGAGTGTTTTTCTTCATGAGATAAACTAAGTCCGCTAACGCTTTTTATCTCTTTTATTTTACAAAAAGTAGGAACTCTTAAAAGGCTTGTTTGATAGGGTTGATTTCTAATACTTACCACAACGCTATCTTGATTTTGTAAATCTTTACCTTTAGAAATTTTAACAATAGCTCCATCTATTGGGGCAATAAGAGCTAATTTATCATGCTCTAAAGGGACTCTTTCAGGGTTTTTGTAAAAAACTATAACTAAAATAACAAAGAAGAAAAAAACCCATGGATAAAAATTAAAAACTAAAGAGCTCACCCAAAAAAAGATGGCTATTCCAAAATATAGCCATCCCTCTTTTGCTAGTATTGATAAGTTTGCTCTCATTTACTCATCTTTTTTAGCTTGTTCTTTTGCTTTTCTTGCATCTTTAGCAGATTCAATATCATCATCATGACCTACAATTGGCTGAAGTTTGCTATCAAGATCATTCTCTTTTTCAAAATTTTCTATGATCTCTCTAACTAGCGCGCCTTCAATGTTTTCATGCTCGTACAAAGCTTCAACCATATTTTCAATGGCTCCTTTATACTCTCCTAATCTTTCCAAAACAGCTTCATATCTCTCTTGTAGTAAGTTTTTTATAAACTCATCAACCTCTTGCGCCATTTTGTCACTAAAATCTCTTTGGCTTGGATAGCCTTGTCCTAAAAATGTACTTCGTTGTTTTTCAAGAACCATCAAACCAGCAACATCACTCATACCATAGATGCTAACCATTGCTTTTATTATATCTGTTGCTCTTTCAAGATCATTTCCAGCTCCAGTGCTAATTTCTCCAATGAAAACTTGCTCCGCAGCCCTTCCGCCAAGCAAAACATCAACCTCAGCTAAAAGTTCATGTTTTTGCATTAAAAACTTATTCTCTTCTGGTGTATTGAGGGTGTACCCTAAAGCTGCTAAACCTCTTGGTATGATGGATACTTTAGAGACTCTTTTTGCCCCTTTTGTAGTTTCAGCTATTAAAGCATGTCCACTCTCATGATAAGCAACGATTTTTTTCTCTTTTGGATTAATTCTTCTTGATTTTTTCTCAAGTCCAGCTATGGCTCTTTCAACTGCTTCAACTAAATCGCTCTGCTCAACATATGGCTTTGAGTTTCTACCAGCTAAAAGTGCTGCTTCATTTACAATATTTGCCAAATCAGCCCCAGCAAGCCCAGCCGTTAATTTTCCAATCTCTTCTAAATCCACATCGTGAGCTAGTTTTATCTCTTCAATATGAACTTTTAATATGTCAACTCTACCTTTAAAATCTGGCTTATCAACTAAAACTTGCCTATCAAATCTACCAGGCCTTAAAAGCGCAGCATCAAGTACTTCTGGCCTGTTTGTTGCTGCTAGCACTATGACTGGTGATGAATCGCTACTAAATCCATCCATCTCTGCTAAGAGTTGATTTAGTGTTTGCTCCCTCTCATCATTTCCACCCATCATCCCACTAGCTGCCCTGCTCTTTCCAATGGCGTCTATCTCATCTATAAATACTATGGCAGGTGCTTCTTTTTTAGCATTTTCAAAAAGATCTCTTACCCTACTTGCACCAACTCCCACAAACATTTCAATGAAACTAGATCCAGATACTGAGAAAAACGGCACTTCCGCCTCTCCAGCCACTGCTTTTGCTAAAAGAGTTTTTCCAGTTCCTGGAGGCCCTACAAGTAAAACTCCCTTTGGTATCTTTGCTCCAAGTCTCATATATCTATCTGGATGTCTTAAAAAGTCAACTATCTCCATAACCTCTTCTTTGGCCTCTTCAACGCCAGCTACATCACTAAATTTTACCTTTGGTTTTTCAGAATTTACAAGCTTTTTACTGCTTCCCATTCCTAAAATTCCACCACCCATATTTTTTTGCATTCTACTTGCTAAAAACATCCAAATTCCAAAAAATATAAATATAGGCAGCACCCACGAAAACAAAATATCTGAAAACCAATTTGTTTCACTATACCCACCATAAGGGATTTGCATCTCATCTAACAGAGGAATAAGTGTTGCATCTTCACCTAATTTTTTAGTGGTATAAACCATTCTTCCCATACTGCTTTCGCTAAAACCTCTAATAGTTCCTTGCCCAATAGCCACATAAGTTAACTGTTTAGCTTTAACAAGCTCTTTAAACTCATAGTAATTTACGCTTTTTGTTTGAGCATTTTGGCTTCCTGCAAAACCTGAAGTATGATCTGAGGCAGACATGCTCTTAAAAATCATAACTATCACGATGGAAAATATCGCAAAAACTAAAAGTGGATTTTGGTTAAAAAAGTTATTATTTTTATTGTTTTGTCTATTGTCATCTCTTTTTTGATTCATATTTTTAATCACCTTTTTTAAATATCATTGTGCACCACTGATTATCTTTTATCTCTTCCATTAAAGTTAGCGGTGCAAATTTTTCTTTAATATTTTGACTATATTTTTCTAAAATTCCTGATAAAATTAAAACTCCATTTGACTTTAAAGCTTCTTTTACATCTTTAGATAAGCCCATTAATACATCAGCAACAATGTTTGCCACAACTAAATCATACTTTTCATCTTTACTATTTACTGAACCTATCCATTGCTCTTTAAAAGTAACTTCATTTAATTTTGCATTTTTATTTGCACTTTTAATGGCTATCTCATCTGTATCGCAAATTGAGGATAGTGCGCCAAGTTTTGTTGCAGCAATGGCTAAAATGCCACTTCCACAACCCACATCAAGTATAGTTGTATCCTCTTTTACATACTTTTGAAGTGCCAATAAACATCCATAGGTACTCTCATGGTGCCCTGAGCCAAAGGCTAGAGCTGGATCTATAGATATATTTATCTTTCCTTCTTTTGGGCTCTCCCAACTAGGGTATATATAAAATTTTTCTACCTCTATAGGCTTAATTGATTTTCTATATGACTCAATCCAATCTTTATCAAGCTCTACTGAATGGACTATTGAAACTGTTACTATTTTGCCAGTAGCCTCTTCAAGAGAAGAAGCAAATGAGTTAATGCCATAAACAAGCATCTCTACTGGCTCTTTTGTTCTAACTATGATTGTTTCATTTTCATACTCTACCGCCTCCACTCCTAAAACAAAGAGTAGATCCACAAAGTCATCTTTGTGGCATGAAGGGGTGATTTTTAACTGATTGTAGCTATCTTGCATATGTTTAATTTAACACATCTTCAAGTTTCTCTTTAAGTACTTGAGGGGTAAAAGGTTTAACTATATAGTTATTTACTCCAGCTTTAAGTGCTGTGATAACCTCAGCCTTACCGCCTTCAGTTGTTACCATAATGATTGGCATATCTGCATACTTACTCTCAGCTCTTACTTTTTGAACCAACTCTAAACCGTTCATTTCAGGCATATTCCAGTCAGTTATTAGCATATCTATATCTGGATTTTGATTTAAAATTTGCCAAGCCTCAACGCCATGCTCAGCCTCTAAGACATCTTTATGTCCTAGTCTGCCTAGTGTATTTTTTATAATGCGTCTCATTGTAGAACTATCATCAACTACTAGTAGCTTCACGAAACATCCTTGCAAAATTAATAAATTTTAACTATTTTAGCCAATTTTACTTTGAAGTTACTTTATCTTGCTTTTAGCAATGGCTTTTTCCAAGTCTAGGGTACCTTCATAAAAAGCTTTTCCAACTATCACTCCGCTAATCTCTTTTTCTAAAAGAAGTGCGTCTATGTCGCTCATATCCTTAACCCCACCACTTGCAATCGTATAAAGCCCGCTAGCTCTTGCCATCTCCAAAGTAAACTCTATGTTTACTCCCTCTAAGGTTCCATCTTTTCCAACATCTGTACATATTAGTGCGTCCACTCCTACATTTGCAAACTCTTTAGCTAGCGTAGTTGCCTTTACTTCAGATTTCTCTGCCCATCCCTCAACCGCTACAAACCCATCAATGGCATCAATCCCAACAGCGATTTTACCCACCTTGCACGCTTTTTCCACAAAGCTTGGATCTTTTAATGCGATTGAGCCTAAAATAATCCTATCAATCCCCAAATCAAGGTACTTTTTAACAGTTTCTAAATCTCTAATCCCACCACCAAGCTCAAGTTTTATAGAGCAAGCCTCTCTAATTTTTTTAATCTGCTCTAAATTTCTAGGCTCGCCTGCAAAAGCTCCATTTAAATCAACTAAATGAATCCAGTTTGAGCCCATCTCTTCAAATTTTTTAGCTAACTCCCAAGGCTCATTTGAGTAAATTTTAGCGCTATCCATAAGTCCTTTAGTAAGCCTTACAGCCTGCCCATCTTTCAAATCAATTGCTGGTAAAATTTCCATCTTTTCTCCATTTCTCATCTATTTCTAAAAAAGCATCAAGCATTTTTAGAATTGATTTTGTATCTTTATCCATAGTTTTTTGGAAAAAATTCAATTTTAAAAAAGCTCTAATTTTTTTAAACCTTTTTGAGTAGTTTAAAAACTCTTTTACCACTTCATTTGGCTCTTTTTTTACCTCTTTGTAAACCCTCAAAAGCTCTTCATAATCCGCGCTAATACTATGTTTAAAGAGTGAAAAAAAGAGTAAGAAAAGATCTCTAGTAAAAAGTTTGTTTAGCTCAATCTCTTTGCTAAAATTCTCCTCAAAATCTAGTATGAAAACTTCTTCATTTTTATATGTAAAATTTTTTATTTGTGAGCCACCATGATACTCACCGTGGTTATGTAAGAGGGCTAACTCTTTAATAGTTTTTTCTAAACAGATTTTTTTCTCATCCTCTTTCAAAACTCTAACTGCATCTAAAACTGCTACTCCTGTATCATTTAAGATAAAAAAATCTTTAGTAATAAGCTCTACCTTTGGTACAGACGCCCCAAGAGAGTGAAGTTTTTTTAGCTTTGAAGACTCATGCTTTAAGGCTTCATTTTTGCTTTGCACCAAAGGTGGAGCCAAAAGAGATATCTTTGTAAGAGTGTACCCTAAGCGATGAAAAACATTTGCCCCTGCCCTTCTAGCTTTTTTTAGCCAGTATCTTTTACCTTCATATTCAAAATGAAAAATCTCTTTGTGACTCTTGCTAAAAGCCTCGTAAGCCACTGTTTCTAACTCTTTATTCACTAAATTTACCTGCTAATTTTCTATACTCATTTGAGTTTTCTAAAAGATACTTCTCATCTCCTAAGGAGACTATCTTGCCACCACTTAAAACTGCTATCTTATCTGCTTGCTTAATGGTGCTTAATCTATGGGCTATGATGATTGTGATTCTATCTTTACTAAGAGTTTCTATGGCATCAGTTATCTTTTGTTCGCTTTTTGAATCAAGCGCACTTGTTGCTTCATCAAAAATTAAAACTTTAGGGTCGGTGTAGAGCGCTCTAGCTATGGCAATTCGCTGTCTTTGGCCACCTGATAGGTTGGTTCCTTGCTCTTCAAGCTTTGCCCAAATGCCTCCAGCTTTTTCTACAAAATCCCAAGCATTTGCTAGCTTTAAAGCTCTCATTACCCTCTCTTCATCTATCTTTTTTCCATAAGCTACATTAGCAGCAATGCTTTCATTAAAAATGTAAATCCTTTGAGTTACAATGGCTATTGATTCGTGTAAAGATTTCAAACTAAACTCTTTGTAGTTAGTCTCATTTAGGTAAATCTCGCCACTGCTTGGATCAAAAAATCTAACTAGTAGATTCACAATAGAGCTTTTTCCACCTCCACTATCCCCAACCAAAGCTAGTTTTTCACCTCTTTTTACACTAAGATTTATATCTTTTAAAGCTTCTAAATCTTCATATTTTAAAGATACGTTTTTAAAACTTAAAGCTCCAATATCTTCAATATTTTCATTTTTTGTAGAGATGATAGTTGGTTTTTGATCAAAAATATATAAAATCCTCTCGCTTGCTGCTATGGCATCTTGAAGCTGGTTATATAGGGTTGAGATTCGCTTTAATGGAGTATAAAGCATGAAAAGTGCAGTTACAAAAGAGAAAAAACTCCCCACGCTTAAGCTTCCATCAATCACCTCTTTACCCCCAATGATAATTACTGCGCAAACTCCAACTGCCCCCATAATCTCCATGAGCGGGCCTGAGAGTTCTGAAATTTTGGTGGTTTTCATATTTAATTTAAAAAATCTTTTATTCTCTTTTTCAAAAATTTCTCGCTCAAACTCTTCTGCTGCGTGGGCTTTTATGATTTCAATGTTGTTAAATATTTCACTTAGTTTTGAAGTAATATCTGAGGTTTTTTCTTGCGAAGCGTGTGAGATTTTTTTAAGCTTTTTTGCTATGAGTCTTAAAGGAATGACAATAAGCGGAACAACGATTAAAGCAAAAAATGAGAGTTTTGGGCTTTGGTAAATGACAACCCCCAAAAGCCCCAAGGCCGTTAAGCCTTGCCTTCCTATCTCAGGGATCATGGTTGAGACAACAGCTCTAATCCTCTCAACATCATTTACATTTCTGCTAATTAATTCACCTGATCTAAATCCATAAAAGAAGCTAATATCTAGCTTTAACATACTCTCTAAAAGCCTATCTCTAACCCTTCTTATGATGTCTTGCCCAATGTATGCAGAGAAATAGACTTGAATATATTTTCCACCACCTTTTAGGGCATAAACTAAAATGATTGCATATGGAAGGAGGTATAAAAGATTTATATCTTTGTTTACAAAAATCTCATCTAGCACTGGTTTTACCAGATAAGCCGCGCTTGAAGCACCAATGGCTGAGAGGAGCATTCCCAAAACCGCTAGCCCAAAATATGGTAGATAATCTTTAAAATATGGAAAAACTAAACGGCGTAAAATATTTCTAATATCTTCCAAAAACAACCTTTTAAACTATTTTGGTGATTATACTTAGCTCTTACTTACAAATAGTAAAAACCAATTTTAAACATTTTTCAAATTAGAGTTAAAAAGGTATAATTAGGCTTGAAACTAAGGTTTTTGGAGAGAGACTTTGAAGCCACCATATAAGATAACTTCTAAAATAGTAAATCAAGTTAGTATCATCTCAGAGCTAATAACAGATATTAAATATATAGATAAAAACTACAATACCCTAAAGCTTCGTAAGGAAAATAGGATTAAATCAATTGCTGGAACGCTTCAAATAGAAGGAAATAGTTTTGATGAAGAGATGATTACAAGTCTTATTGGAGGCAAAGCTGTACTTGGCACTGTAAAAGAGATAGAAGAGGTAAAAGGCGCGGTTTTAGCATATGAAAACATTTCAAACTATGATTATAAAAACGAAAAAGATTTACTAAAAGCTCATAAACTCCTAATGGGCACCATTTTGCAAAATGCTGGCTCTTATAGGGTGACAAATGTTGGTATTGGTGGCAAAAGTGGTGTTGTACACATAGCCCCGCCACCAGATAGAGTGGCAAAATTAATGGGTGAACTTTTTAAATGGCTAGCCACAACTGATGAACATCTATTGATAGCTAGTTCAGTTTTTCACTATGAATTTGAGTTCATTCACCCCTTTAGTGATGGCAATGGCAGAGTAGGCAGACTATGGCAAAGCGTGATATTAAAAAATTTAAAAGAGTTTTTTATATATTTGCCTATTGAAAATATAGTTAGAAAAAACCAAAAAAGATACTACAAAGCCATAGAAAATAGTTCTAGCATTGGAGAGAGTACTCCATTTATTGAATTTATGCTAGAAATCATAGAAAAATCTCTAAAAGAGTACATAAAAAATAGTAAAAAGTTGGGTGATAGATTGGGTGAAGAGTTGGGTGAGAAAAATATCAAACTTACTAAAAACAGAAGAGCTATACTAGACCAAATATCTAAAAATAGCTTTATCAC
>JAAYLJ010000198.1 GCA_012521935.1 Campylobacteraceae bacterium
CAAAGTAACCTAACAAATCCCCAAGACATCGGCACTCTAAACAATCTTTAAACCAATACAGTTTAAACTAATCTAGCTTAAGCGGAGAAAAAAGGTACATTTTTTGGTACATTACCAATATGTAAAACTGCTTGTTCTAAAAAATATACATTGCGAATAATTAAATTAAAAAGTAATAGAGTTTAAAATTGATAATAAGGACACAACAGTTGGAATAATGACGGCCTATTTATTGACTTTGTTTGTGGCTTAAAATCTCCACTAACTTAAAAACCATTGTGGATGGATTATCTTTTTCTGGATTGTGAACTTCTCCATAGCTTTCAAGTAATCTTTTTGCATTTTTTATTGCTGTTTCTTGAAGCTCTAGAAGTTCAGTAAAAATAGCCTCTGTCATATTTTTACTTTTTATATTATCCTTATTTAATTTTGAAAAAAGTGTAGGATTTTTATCTTTTAGTTTTTTAATAACTTCTCTTATAATATCATCTCTACCTATAGCGACATCTCTATAAACAAAATGTAACAAATACCAAATTTCAAAACAATCATTTGAATATGCCACATCAACTTTTTTACTTTTTGCTTCACTTATAGCTGCCAAAAAATCCTCTTTTGAATGTCCTCCACCATTTACTCTTGGAATATCTCTATCTATTACAATCCATCTATATTCAAAATCTTTGTAAGTTTTATCATCTTCTTTATGATTTATTAAATCTTGTAAAACGCCTTTTGGATTTACATGTTCGTGTTTTGCTATCACCAAAGAGTCTTGAGTAATTTTTTTATCTTCTATTAGCTTTTTTATAATCATTTTAAAATAGTTTGGTGAAGATATTTTATCTTCACAAGCTATAAGCACACTTTTTATTTGTTCTTTTGTTTGCTTACTTCTTTTAAAATCTTTTCTAGATTTTTCTTGATTATCATTGTATAATTTTCTTCTAGCCATTTAAAACTCAAATTCTCCAAGATATGGGACTGCTCCATATTTTCCTTGGATATAATGTTTTTCAAAATCATCGGTTTTTCTTACACCTTTAATTTCTAACATAGAATACAAATTTGTAGAACCATATTTATCTTTTTCTGTAAACCATATTTGTTCTCTCTTAAAAATAGTTGGTTTTAAAAGATTTGTATCGTGAGTTGTAAATATTAGCTGTGCATTATTTTTATTTATATTTTTATCACTAAAAAGCTTGATTAAGTGTTTTGTCAAAATTGGATGCAAGCTACTATCTAGTTCATCTATTAAAAGTATCTTTCCGTTTTTCAAAGTATCTATTATAGGTGCAGAGATTTTAAAAAACTTCTTAGTGCCAAAAGACTCGTCTTTTTCTAACTCAAAAATTTCAAGCCCTGAAAAGTTATTTTCATCATCAAAAACTTTGTGAGAAGTATTTATACTAATAGACTTTATACCACCATTTTTTAATATCTCTTCTTTTAAAAACTCTGGTAAAGATACTTCTGAAATTTCATCAAAGTGAATATCATCTTCTTGTAAATCTATATTTTCTATTCCGATATCTGCTGTTTTTACTAGATTAACTATCTCTTGTTTAAACTCTTTATCTTCCATTTTTCTAAGAGTAAAATTTAAATATCCGTTGCTATCTGTACCATCTAGCATATTAAAGTTTGAAAACCATTTTAAAATAGATTTTGAAATGGTTGCATTTGCTAATCTATCACATACCCATAAAAAAAGCTGATTTTGTGCGATATTTATTTTTTTGTTTGATTTATCAAAAAAACTATATCCCTCTTTAAATTTTTGACTGTTTACATAGTCTTCTTCTTCTATATCTCTATAAAAAAGTTTTGCTTCTTTCCCTTTTTCATCTTCAAATAACCATTCACTATATATTGTTTTACTATCTAACTCAAAACCATATCTATATTTTTTCTTGTCTATAAAAAATACCATTTCAAAGCTACTTGAAGATTCTTTTGTATTAGTATTAAGTTTAAAAGGAGAGTGTGGCAATAGATCCGTGGATTGGATAATCTTGTATTTATTTAAAACTAAAGTTCTCATAAAGCTCATAGCTTTTAATATATTTGATTTACCACTTGCGTTTGCTCCATATATCACAGAAGTTTTTAGTAGGTTGTAGTCTCTGATAGAAAAAGAGTTTTTATCTTCTTTCGAACCATCTAACATACTAAAAGTAGCTTTATCTTTAATGGATAGAAAATTACTTACTGTAAATTGTAAAAACATATTTATGTATCCCAAATAAATTTTTAGTATTGTATCAAAATAGTCCTAATATTTGTAAAGATATTGCGAATACTAGGATTATTATTTAGAAGAACTGATTTTATCTCTTATTTTCGCTAGAAAACATAAATTTATAAAAGAACTATGGCTATAGTAAATTTAAATAAAACAAATATCGATATAATTCGCCTAACAAATATATCAAAAAATATTTAATAGAGCTTGTAGGCAAAAAGCTTTAATTATTAATAATTATTTATAAATCTGTTTAAAATTTATAATTTTACAACCTTTTTTTAACTATTTTTCAAACCAATATTTTTAAATCTAAAATACTTCCGTGTGCTATATATTTTAATAAATTCACTCAAATTTGTGTGAAATCCCACAACTACGATATATAAG
>JAAYLJ010000024.1 GCA_012521935.1 Campylobacteraceae bacterium
AACTTTGTTTGGGTTTGGGCTACGGAGTGGGTCTTTTTTATTTATGAAGTCATCGGTGTTTTTGTATTAGTTTACTTCATGAATAGAATTGATAAAAAAACACACCTTCAACTCACTTATACTTTTGCAATAGCTTCAGTTGGAACTTTGGCTCTTATCATTGGCATTATTAGCTTTATGATGTGGCCTGGTACTGATGCATATTATGTAACAGGTAGTGCAAGTGACGCATTTTTTGGAATAAACACCTTTCCGCATATGTTTTTGCGCCTTGGTTTCATGTTTATGATGTCTGGAGTAATTGGCCTTGTCATCTCTAGCGCTATGCGCAAAGAAAACGCGGCTTTATCAGATGAATTAAGCAAAAAAATGGGATATGTAAGCATCATAGGTGGTTTTGTTACACTATTTTTCTTCATTTGGTATATGGGAACCTTGCCAGACAATGCTCATGATGTTTTTGCATTCTCAAAAGATTCTATCATCCAAAATAGAATCATCCTAACGCTTGTTTTTATGGCATATTTTGCAATTGCTATCATTAAACCAAAACTAATTAATCCAGCTATTGCAAGCTCAATGATAGCTGTTATTCTTATTGCAGGTTTATGGTCTGGTGAAAAGCTTAGAGAGTCTATGAGAAAGCCATATGTGGCAGGACAATACATTTACTCTAATCAACTCATAAGTAGAGATGTTCCAGGGAAAAACATTAAAAGTGAGCTTCCTATTGTTGCAGAAAAAGGGCTTTTGCAGGTAAATCCTTTTGTGCCAGAGCATCTTAAGAGCATTACAGATGAAAATAGACTTGAAGCTGGAGAACTTTTAGCAAAACTAGCTTGTTCAAACTGCCACTCATTAGAGCCAACTGGTGTTTTTAGACCTTTAAAAGATAAGCTAATAGAGATGGACAAAGAGAGCGTTATGGCTATCTTGTATGCTATTGGGGAGGGTGCATTTTCCTATATGCCAACCTTAAAATTACCTGATACTGAATATGATGCTATGGCAGAATACTTAGCATCGCTTAAATACTAAGGAGAA
This sequence comes from Campylobacteraceae bacterium, assembly GCA_012521935.1. Lineage (GTDB taxonomy): Bacteria > Campylobacterota > Campylobacteria > Campylobacterales > Campylobacteraceae > JAAYLJ01. The sequence continues at coordinate 1,045 of JAAYLJ010000024.1, forward strand.
ACAATGGACGCATCTGTATTATTAGCACTAAGAGACCCAGCGGGAGTCCCTTTTTATCCTGTTGTCTTTCAAATACTCTATATCTTAACATGGGCTTTGCATATTGCTTTTGTCCTTCTATCTTTAGGTTCATTAGGCTTATCGCTTTATGGCTCATCTAAGGGGAGTAGCGATAGAAACTGGCGTATTTTAACACCTCATCTTATTCAAACTGGAAAAATTAGCGTGTCTATTTTGATAGTTTTAGGTGTTGCGCCTCTTTTGTTTACACAAGTTATTTATGATCTTAACTGGTATGTCACAAATACACTCTCAGGCATGTGGATATTTATCTTTATATATGCTCTAATTGTAGGATACTCTATGTACTATTGGTACTACTATGCTAATAAAGCTCAAAAATCTAGTAGTACTCTTATTGGTTTGATTTCTTTTGCTATCTTAATTTTTTCAGGTATTTTGATGCACAATTTTACAGTAATATCACTAATGCCTAATGAGTGGATGAATATGTACGCACCAGGTGGAGTGGTAGATACGAGTGGTTGGGTATTTAGTGTTGATGCAATTAGGCTTGCATTTATGGTTAGTTTGAGCATTCCTGTTGTGGGTATCTTTTTGCAAAACTATAGTCAATTCTTATCCACTAGAAAAGATTTTGAAAACTCTTTTATTCAATATAGCGCTAATTTAGGAACTAAACTAGCCATCATTGGGCTACTTATTAGTGCGGTGCTGTTTGTTCTATGGATGCTAAAAGTTGGATACTTATTCCATCCAATATCTTTAGTCACCATAGCAGGGGTTGTAATGCTATTAGTAATGTCTAAAATGAATAACAATAGTTACTACACAACTCTTATTTTGGTTGTGGTTGCTCTTTTAATCTCAAGCGTAAGAGAGCTCATTCGCTTTGATCTTATGATGGATTTGGGCTATAACATTTATGATTATCCTGTTAATTTGGAAATTCCAACAATCGTTATGTTTCTTGCCACATTTCTTATTATGGGGTTTGTAGGGGTAGCTTATCTTTTAACTATGGCTTGGAAAGTGGGTAAAAATGAGGGTGTTTTTGATGGATCAAAAGATGCTCTTGTTAGCAAGCTAGGACAATCTACTCTTTATATTATGATAGCGTGGATTGCAATATATTTTGCATGGGGAATTGGTATTTTATTTAGCAATATTCTCTAAAACTACTGTGCCAGACACTCTTTGTTTGGCACATCTTTTTAAACTCATCTTCTTCATTTATTATCCTAAGATTTGCATTAAGTCTTTGCATTTGAAAATTTAAGCCCATATGTTTATTGTGAATTTACTAATTAGATAGTTGATACATTAGAATAGGAGTGTAAGTTTTAATTTAAATGGTGTCCCCAGCAGGAGTCGAACCTGCGGCCTCAAGATTAGGAATCTTGTGCTCTATCCAGCTGAGCTATGAGGACATAGCTAGGGCAAAAGCCCTAGCAGTTTAACCATTTCTTCTTTTAATAATCTCTTCAGTTACATTTCGTGGAACTTCTGCGTAGTGATCAAACTCCATTGAATAGCTAGCTCTTCCTTGAGTTTGACTTCTAAGATCAGTTGCATACCCAAACATTTCTGATAGTGGGCAAAACGCATTAACTATCTTATTGCCAGATCTCTCATCCATTGAGTTAACTTGACCGCGTCTTCTATTGATATCTCCAATAACATCGCCCATGAAATCTTCTGGAGTCTCTACTTCAACCTTCATGATAGGCTCTAAAATGACTGGATTAGCCTTTTTAGCACCAGCCTTAAAACACATTGAAGCAGCTAGTTTAAACGCCATTTCGGAAGAGTCAACCTCATGGTAAGAACCATCATAAACAGTAACCTTAACATCTTCCACTGGATATCCTGCCAAGATACCACTTTGCATAGCTTCTTGACACCCTTTATCAACAGCAGGGATATACTCTCTTGGAATCACCCCACCCTTAATTTCATTTACAAACTCATATCCAGTACCTTGATCTTTTGGCTCAAGTCTTAAGTAAACATGTCCATATTGTCCTCTACCACCAGACTGTTTTGCATACTTATGCTCTTGTGTAACAGTTTGTTTAATAGTCTCTCTATATGCAACTTGTGGTTGTCCAACTTCAGCATCAACTTTAAACTCTCTAAGAAGTCTATCGATAATAATTTCAAGGTGTAGCTCACCCATACCAGATATGATAGTCTGTCCACTCTCTTCATCTGTTTTAACTTGGAAAGATGGATCTTCTTGGGCTAATTTTTGTAAAGCTGTTCCCATTTTTTCTTGATCTGCTTTTGTTTTTGGCTCAACTGCAACAGAGATAACAGGATCTGGAAAATCCATTCTCTCTAAAATAACCTTATCTTTTTCAGATGATAAAGTTTCACCAGTTAAAGTCTCTTTAAGTCCTACTACAGCGCCAATTTCACCTGCATAAAGAGCTTTAATCTCTTCTCTTTTATTTGCATGCATTTTAAGAAGTCTTCCAACTCTCTCTTTCTTATTTTTCAAGCTGTTGTAAGCATAACTTCCACTTTCTAAAATACCTCTATATACTCTAACAAAAGCAAGTTGTCCTACAAAAGGATCTGTCATGATTTTAAATGCAAGTGCTGCAAATTCACCATCATCAGTAGATTTAACAATTGTTTCAGAGCCATCCTCATACTCACCTTTAATGGAAGCAACCTCTGTTGGGGCAGGCATGTACTCAACTACTGCATCAAGCAAAGGTTGTACACCCTTATTTTTAAATGAAGTACCACATACCATAGGAACAATTGTCATTGCGTGGCAAGCTGCTTTAATACCTGCTTTTATCTCTTCAATACTAAGCTCTTCACCAGATAGATACTTTTCCATTAATTCATCACTTGTTTCAGCGATGGATTCAACTAAATGATCTTTATATGAATTTGCTTTTTCAACTAAATCAGCTGGGATTTCTACTGTTTGATAGTTTGAGCCTAAAGCTGCATCATCTTCCCAAATATATGCTTTCATTTCAACTAAATCCACTACGCCTTTAAAGTTCTCTTCTGCGCCTATTGGGATTTGAATTGGAACTGGATTAGCTTTTAATCTCTCTTTAATTTGCTTTTCAACTGTATAAAAATCTGCTCCTGTTCTATCCATTTTATTTACATAGACCATTCTTGGAACTTTATATCTATTTGCTTGTCTCCAAACAGTTTCAGATTGTGGTTGAACTCCACCAACTGCACAAAACACTGCAACTGCTCCATCTAAAACTCTCATAGATCTTTCAACTTCAATAGTAAAGTCAACGTGTCCTGGAGTGTCTATAATGTTTATTTGATGATCTTTCCATGAGCAAGTTACCGCAGCAGAAGTAATAGTAATACCTCGTTCTTTCTCTTGATCCATCCAGTCTGTAGTTGCTGAACCCTCGTGAGTTTCACCTAGTTTATGTGACATACCTGTATAAAAAAGTATTCTTTCAGTTGTTGTTGTTTTACCAGCATCAATATGTGCTGCAATTCCTATATTTCTTACCTTTTCAATTGGGGTTTTTCTTGACATTTTAAGTTTCCTTGTCTTTTATTCAAAAGGTGGCAAAGATGCCACCACTACATTTTTTACCAGCGGTAGTGAGCAAATGCTTTATTTGCTTCTGCCATTTTGTAAGTATCCTCTTTCTTCTTAAACGCTGCTCCTCTTGAGTGAGACGCATCTAAAAGCTCATTAGCTAATCTTTCAATCATAGTTCTTTCGCTTCTTTTTCTAGCAAATGTTATTATCCATCTAATGGCTAAAGCTTGCTGTCTAGCAGGTCTTACTTCTACTGGAACTTGATATGTAGCTCCACCAACTCTTCTGCTTTTAACTTCCATAACTGGTTTTACATTTTCAATAGCTGTATTAAAAACATCTATCCCTTTATCTTCGCCTCTTGATTCAGCTAAATTGATAGCACCATACATAATCTTTGTAGCAATGCTTTTTTTTCCATCAAGCATTAAAGCATTAATAAATTTTGTGATAATTTTATTGTTGTAGATTGGATCAGGTAAAACTTCCCTGATTTGGGCTCTTCTTCTTCTCATAATTTTCCTTCAAATTGATTGGCAATTTTACTCAAACGCTACCTACACTCAAAAATGGGCAGCATCTGCATTAATTGTTATTTTTTAGGTCTTTTTGTACCGTACTTACTTCTTGAAACCTGTCTATTAGCAACACCTGCTGTATCAAGCGCTCCACGCACAATGTGATACTTAACACCTGGTAAGTCTTTAACACGACCGCCTCTTACTAAAACAATGGAGTGCTCTTGTAAGTTGTGGCCTTCACCACCAATGTAACTAATGACTTCAAAACCGCTTGTTAGTCTAACTTTAGCAACTTTTCTAAGTGCTGAGTTTGGTTTTTTAGGGGTTGTTGTATAAACCCTAGTACAAACTCCTCTTCTTTGTGGGCAATTAACAAGTGCTGGTGATTTTGATTTTTTAATCACTTTTTTGCGCTCATTTCTTACCAATTGATTAATGGTTGGCACATTCTTTCCTTCATCTTTTTAAGTTTCGTATCTGCAAAAATACGCGCTATTTTATTTAAATAATCCTTATAAAAAGGTTAATTTAAGCATATTTAAAGCCCTTTATGTTTTATGAAAAGGGCTTTTTTATTAACACTCTTTTAATTTAATTGAGTTTTCTTTATATAAACCTGTTCCAACAGGAATCATTCGACCTAAGATAACATTCTCTTTCAAGTCCTCTAGGTAGTCAAACCTTGCGGCAATGCTAGCTTCGGTTAAAACTTTTGTAGTCTCTTGGAATGAAGCAGCTGAAATGATACTATCACTAGCAATTGCTGCTCTAGTCACCCCTAAAAGTACAGGCTCAGCAATGGCAGGCTCTCCACCAATACTCATTATGCGCTGGTTTTCTTCAGTAAATTTACGCCTAGAGACCATATCACCAACTATGAAGTTTGTATCTCCACTATCAACTATCTTAATTTGTCTAAGCATTTGCGACACAATAACTTCAATATGCTTATCAGCAATCGCAACACCTTGTCTTCTATATACTTGTTGTATCTCACTAATTAAATAGTAGTGAAGTGCTTTTTCGCCAAGAATTCTTAATACATCATGACTTGAAATAGTCCCATCAGATAGCCTCTCACCTGCGTGAACAAACTCACCTGCTCTTACATGGATTTGACGATTTTTATCTACTAAATACTCGCTACTGTTTCCATCACTTGCCTCTATGATGATTCTTTCTCTAGATCTAAGTGGTTTTCCAAATCTAACAACTCCATCTATCTCAGCTACAACAGCAGCGTTTTTTGGCCTTCTAGCTTCAAAAAGTTCACTAACTCTTGGAAGACCGCCAGTAATATCTTTTGACTTTGCAACAGCTTTTGGTGTACGACCTAAAATATCAGCTATCTCAACTCTAGCTCCATTTTGAACATAAACACCTGTTTTTGGCTCAAGTTGATACTTAATAATCTTACCTGAATCAGTTGCAATGACTAAAGTAGGCTTAGTGCCTGAGGGTAGATACTCATTTATTACTAATCTACTTTGACCTGTTAAATCATCATACTGTTCTGTTGCACTATATCCTGGCTCAATCTCTTCAAAAGCAACAACTCCACCCTCTTCTGCAATAATTGGAGTTGAGTAAGGATCCCACTCAGCCACAACAACTTGCTCATTTCCATTTGGTGCAGCGATGAGGCTTTTAGCTGTTACATTTGATTTATCATTAACTTCAATGATTGAATTTCTAGGGATATAGTATCTTACTGCTTCTCTATCATCTTTATCTGCAATAACAGCAAAGAGTCCTTTTTCTTTAACTATATCTCCTTTTTTAACACCATAACTTCTTTCTAAATAATCGCCCTTTAAGATGTAAAACTTAATCTCGCCAACAGCATCAGCAAAGATTTTTTTCACAACAGGCTCTCCATCTTCAACTCTAAGTTCACTTGCAAAAGGGATACGATTTGGTATATTCCACCCCTCTTTTATCACCTCTACAATGCTCTCATTCTCTTTTATCTTCTCTTTACTCTCATAAGGCATAAAGAATTTACCCTCTACCTTGCCACCAACTCCAGCAAGCTCGTTTGGTTTAGCAAAGTCATTTCTTCTAAGAGCATACTTAACGCTGTTCTCTTTGCCTTCTACTGAAATGATAATCTCTTCATGAGCAACTTCTACATTCAAAACTCCATCAAAAGGAGCTTTAATTTTTGGCTCAACAAGTAAGATTGCAGCATTTCTTCTATTTGCCACAATAGTTTTACCCTCTTTAGTTGTATATGTTTTTAAGTTGTAAAAGCGGATAAATCCCTCTTTTTTAGCTAATACTTGTCTATCTTGTTGCTCAGTTGAAGCTGTTCCACCAATGTGGAAAGTTCTAAGAGTAAGCTGCGTTCCAGGCTCTCCAATGGACTGAGCTGAAATAATTCCAACAGCTTCTCCTGGTTTTACTATCTTTCCTTCACCAAGATTTATTCCATAACATTTTGCACAAACACCCTTTGGTGCTTTACAAGTGATTGGGGTTCTAATGGTGACTGATTTAATGCCAGCTTCTACTAAAGATTTAGCTTTCTCTTCATCAATTAAAGTGCCCTCAGTAAATAGCATCTCATTTGTGATAGCGTCAATTACATCCTCAGCTAAAACTCTACCATGTAGTCTTTCTTCAAGTTTTTCAATAACTTCACCACTATCAGTGATTTCAGTAATCTCTACACCCTCGTGAGTACCGCAATCTTCCATACTCACCTTAACATTTTGCGCAACGTCAATAAGTTTTCTAGTTAAATACCCAGCATTTGCTGTTTTTAGCGCGGTATCTGCTAAACCTTTTCTAGCTCCATGAGTTGAAATGAAATACTCTAAAACATTTAATCCTTCACGGAAATTTGATGTAATTGGAGTTTCAATAATGGAACCATCGGGCTTAGCCATCAAACCTCTCATTCCAGCTAACTGTCTAATTTGCGCGGCACTACCTCTAGCTCCAGAATCTGCCATCATAAATATTGAGTTAAAGCCACTATTGTCGCTTTGGACAATCTTCATCATGTCTGAGGCTACTATATTGTTTGTGCTTGTCCAAATATCTACAATTTTATTGTATCTCTCACTATCAGTTAAGAGTCCTGCGCCAAATTGTTGTTGGATTTCACGCACTTTCTTTTTAGCATCTTCAATATGTTTTTTCTTTGAATCTGGTACTTTTATATCATCAATTGAGATTGAAATGCCAGCATTGGTAGCATATTTAAACCCAATTGTTTTTAAATTATCTAAAAACTCAGCAGTAACTGCATATCCACCAATTTTAAAGATATGATCTACCAAAGCACCAATATTTTTCTTCTTTAAAACTATATTCCAAAGAGATTCAGGAACAAAATCTGGCAAGATTGATTTTAAGATTAATCTACCTGCTGTTGTAAAAAGCGTTCTGCCCTCAATTACAGTTTTAATTTTTGCATGAATATCAAGCGCATTCATCTCTAAAGCTATCATCACTTCATCAGCATCTGCAAATAGCTTATTTGAGCCTTTGACATCTGTTTTTTCTAAAGATAGATAATAAATTCCTAAAACCATATCTTGAGTTGGGACTGTAATAGCCTTACCTGAAGCTGGCAATAAAATATTCATTGAGCTTAACATAAGCACTTTACACTCTGCAATTGCCTCTTGCGAAAGCGGCACATGCACAGCCATTTGGTCGCCGTCAAAGTCGGCGTTAAAGGCTGAACAGACTAATGGATGAAGCTGTATTGCTTTTCCATCAATTAGCACAGGGTGGAAAGCTTGGATAGATAGCTTATGAAGGGTTGGTGCACGGTTTAGTAAAACTGGGTGATCTTTAACCACTTCAGATAAACACTCCCAAACTTCATTTGTTTTTTGATCTATCATTTTTTTAGCTTGCTTAAATGTTGTTGCGTAACCTTTCTCTTCTAATCTTGCTAAAAGATGGGGCTTAAAAAGCTCTAGTGCCATCAATTTTGGAAGTCCACACTGATCCATTCTAAGTTTTGGACCAACGACTATTACAGATCTTCCTGAAAAGTCAACCCTTTTTCCAAGTAAGTTTTGTCTAAATCTTCCCTGTTTACCTTTAATGATCTCTGATAAAGATTTCAAAGGTCTTTTATTTGCACCCTTTACAGCATTTGCTCTTCTTCCATTATCAAAAAGAGCATCAACTGACTCTTGAAGCATTCTCATTTCGTTTCTAATGATAATATCGGGTGCATCAAGCTCCATCAGTCTTTTTAATCTAGAGTTTCTATTTATTACTCTTCTATAAAGATCATTAACATCCGAAACAGCGAATTTTCCACCATCAAGTGGAACTAAAGGCCTTAAATCTGGTGGCAAAACTGGAAGAACAGTTATCATCATCCATTCAGGTCTATTTCCACTATTTAAAAATGATTCTACTACCTTTAAACGCTTAACAATAGTCTTTTTCTTTGCTTCAGAGTTAGTACTTTCAATCTCTTCTTTTAACTGATTTAATAGATCTACTAAGTCCAAATCAGCTAGTAAATCTCTAATAACCTCTCCACCCATTCTAGCTTCAAAGCCAGTTCCATCAAATCGCTGAATTAAAGATTGATACTGCTCTTCATTTAAGACATCATATTTTTCAACTTTTTTAGTGTTTTCATTGTCGTAATATGCCTCGCCTGATCCTTCAACTATGTATGCTTCATAGTAAAGAACTCTCTCTAAATCTTTCATTTTAACGCCAAGCAAGGTTCCAATTCTACTTGGCAAGGAGTTTACGTACCAGATGTGCGCCACTGGAGCTACAAGCTCAATATGCCCCATCCTAGATCTTCTTACCTTCGTACTTGTTACTTCAACTCCACATTTTTCACACTTAATGCCTTTGTAGCGCATCTTTTTATACTTACCACAAAGACACTCATAATCTCTTATAGGCCCAAATATTTTTGCACAAAAAAGCCCATCTCTTTCAGGCTTTAGTGTTCTATAATTGATAGTTTCAGGTTTTTTTACCTCTCCATAACTCCATGAAAGAACTTTTTCAGGACTAGAGAGTCTTAATCTAAAAGCTTGAAAATCTCTAGGCCTACTCTCTTCATTTATCTCAATGGGCTCTAATTGTTTCATCTTCTTCCACCTCATCATAAATCTCAACATCAAGAGCTAATGACTTTAACTCATTAGTCAAAACATAAAAAGTTTCTGGAATTCCAGTTTGAGGAACATTTTCGCCTCTTGTTAGCGCTTTGTAAGCCGCTACCCTTCCTTCAACATCATCTGATTTTACTGTTAGCATCTCTCTTAAAGTATGTGCAGCTCCGTATGCTTCAAGCGCCCACACTTCCATCTCTCCAAATCTTTGCCCTCCAAAAAGAGCCTTTCCACCAACAGGTTGCTGGGTTACTAAAGAGTATGGCCCAGTACTTCTTGCGTGAACTTTTTCATCAACTAAGTGGTGAAGTTTTAGCATGTACATATATCCAACATTTACACGCTCTTTCATCTTCTCACCAGTTCGCCCATCATACAAATCAACCTTGCCATCCATATCTATTTTGGCTAACTCAAATAGTTTTGCAAACTCTTCTTTATTTACCCCTTCAAAAATTGGAGTAGCAAACTTCACCCCTTTTGACCAATCTCTTGCATACTCAAGTAAGGTTTCATCATCAAGCTTATTGATAAAGTTTTTGGCATCTAATAGTTTTGCAACTGAAGAGATTTCAATCATTTTAGCTCTTAAGGTTTTAATCCATTCACCTTTTTTCTCTTCAAAAATCTTTAAAACTTGATCTCCTAATCTTTTCCCAACTAAACCTAGATGAGACTCTAAAATTTGACCAATGTTCATCCTTGAAGGAACGCCTAATGGATTTAACACCATATCAACTGCTTCGCCACTTTTTAAATATGGCATATCAACATCAGGTACAATCACAGAAACAATACCTTTATTTCCATGTCTTCCTGCCATCTTATCGCCCACTTTAATCTTTCTTTTTGTGGCAATATATACTTTTACAAGCTTTACAACTCCACTTGGCAAAATATCATCTTTTTCTATGATATTTAGCTTCTCATCATGGTTTTGTTTTAACTTTTTCTTCTCATTTTGGAAATATGTTTTAAGCTGCTCATAATCATTTTGAATCTCCTCACTAAAAGCTTTTACAAGGACATTTAAAGCAAATCTATTCACTTGAGCTAAATCTTCTTTATCTACTAAAGATCCCTTTTTATAAGGTTTTTTATTTATCTCTTGATCACTTTCAAGTTTTGCTTTACTTAATAAAGAGTTGATTCTATACATCTCTTCTCTATCTAAAACAAGAAGTTTATCATGATGCTCTCTATCTAAAACTTCCTTCTCTTCTTCATATGCCCTTACTGCTCTTGGATCTTTTTCATACCCTTTTTTAGTAAAGATTTTTACATCAACTACCACACCCTCCATAGATGGTGCAGCGTATAAAGATTTATTTACAACATGTCCAGCTTTTTCACCAAAAATTGCCCTTAAGAGTCTCTCTTCTGGAGTTGGTTTTACTTCACCTTTTGGAGTCACCTTTCCAACAAGAATCATCCCTGGCTTAACATGTGTTCCAATCTTAATAATCCCACTATCATCAAGATGAGCTAACTCTTCTTCTTTAACATTAGGGATATCTTTTGTTATCTCTTCAACCCCATCTTTAAGCTCTCTTGCTTCAATTTCTCTTTCGTAAGTGTGAATGCTAGTAAAAACATCATCGCTAATCATTCTCTCACTTAAAACAATAGCATCTTCAAAGTTGTATCCATTCCAAGGCATCAATGCAACCATTACATTTCTACCAATGGCAAGCTCTCCCATATCCATGCTAGGCCCATCAGCTATCACTTCATTCTTAGCAATAACTTCGCCTTTTTTTACTATGGGTTTTTGTGAAAAAGTTGTATTTTGGTTTGTTCTTAAGTTTTTTTCTAAACTATAATGATCTATAAAAGCGCCATCTTCATCTTCGCCTAAGATATATATATTTTTATTATCAACCTTTTCTACAACTCCAGCTCTTCTTGCTTTTATGGCTTCCCACGCATCTCTTGAAGCAATCTTTTCAACCCCAGTTCCTACAATTGGTGCGCTTGAGCTTAAAAGCGGCACTGCTTGTCGCTGCATGTTTGAGCCCATTAATGCACGGTTTGCATCATCATGCTCTAAAAATGGGATGAGTGAAGCTGCGACACCTGTTATCATCGCTGAGTTTAAGTCAATTAGTGAAACTCTATTTTTATCAGTTAATACAATCTCACCATCAATTCTAGCTTCAATTAAATCTTCTACAATTTTATTATTCTCATCAAGTTTTGTTGATGCTGGCGCAATAACAACTCCCTCTTCTTGAGTAGCAGTTATATAGACAATCTCATCAGTAACAACTCCATCTACTACTTTTCTATATGGAGCTTCTACAAAACCTAAATCATTAACCTTTGCATAGGTTGCTAAAGTATTAATAAGTCCAATATTTTGCCCCTCAGGAGTCTCTACTGGACAAATCCTTCCATAATGAGTTGGGTGAACATCTCTTACCTCAAATCCAGCTCTTTCTTTAACTAAACCACCCTCACCAAGAGCTGATAGTCTTCTTTTATGAGTGATTTCACTAAGTGGATTTGTTTGATCCATAAACTGTGAAAGTTGTCCACCAGTAAAAAACTCTAAAATAGAGCTAGTTATCATTTTTGAATTAATTAAATCATGCGGCATCAACTCTTCAATACTTCCGCTAAGCGCGGTAAATTTATCTCTAATTGATTTTTGCATTTTAATTAAACCATTATGAAGCTCATTTGCAAGGAGTTCTCCGATGCTTCTAATCCTTCTATTTCCTAGATGATCTCTATCATCAATGTGCCCTTGTCCATTTTTAACTTTAATTAAATATTTTGCTGTTTTTAATATATCTTCATTAGTCATTACTGTTACAAATTCAGGGACATCTAAAGAGAGCTTATGGTTCATCTTCATACGGCCGACTTTTGTTAAATCATATCTTTCTGGATTAAAAAATAGATCATTTACAAAAGCTTTTGCAGCCTCTTTAGTAACTGGCTCTCCTGGCCTCATAACTTTATAGATCCTAATAGCAGCTAAATCATTCTCATCTTCAACATTTTCAGTCTGTCTTAATAGCTTTAATGTTTCAGTATCTGCTATAAAAGAGTTAATAATCGCATCATCAACCCCAGCAGCTAAATCATTCGCTATTTCGATATTTTCGCAACCAAGCTCAATAATTTTTACAAGTTTATTCTCATCTAACTGGGTTAAAGTCTCATATATTACCTCTCCGCTCTCACTATCGATGATTGGAGAAGCTAGGAATCTATTTATTAAAATTTCAGTTGGATACTCAATCCACTCCACCCCATCTTCAATTAACTTATCCGCTCTTTTTTTAGTTAATCTTTTTCCTGCACTTAAGATAAGATTTCCATCTTTATCTTTTAAGTCAAACTCCACTCTACCAACAAAGCTTTGTGGATCAAACTTCATTAAAAATTTATTCTCTTTTATCTGCAACTCTAGCACTGGATAAAATAGTTTTAAAATATCTTGTTTGCTATACCCTAATGCTCTAAAAAGTATTGTTATTGGAACTTTTCTTCTTTTATTGATTCTAACAAATAGTGTATCTTTAGCATCATATTCAAAATAGAGCCAAGAGCCACGATCTGGTATGATTTGAGCAGTATAGATTAGTTTATTTACAACAGTAGAAGACTCCTCTTCTTTAAAGATAACTCCAGGGCTTCTATGTAGTTGATTTACTACTACTCTTTCTACTCCATTAATTATAAATGAAATCCTATCTGTCATCATAGGAATTTCTCTAATAAAGATTGATTGTTCTTTTATATCTTTAACACCTGATTTTTCACCAGTTTTTTCATCCTTATCCCAAAGAATAAGTCTAATATTCATTCTTAAATTTACTGAATAGGTAAGTCCTCTTTCCATACACTCTCTAACAGTGTATCTAGGTTTGCCAATTTCACTACCAGCGTACTCTAAAGTAAGTCTATTTTGAGGATCATGAATTGGAAATATAGATTTAAATACTTTCCCAATCCCACTCTCGGTTTCACTTTCACAAACACCTAAAAAGTGTTCGTAGCTTTTTTGCTGTAGTTGAAGTAGGTTAGGAACATCAATTTGCTGAGGAACCTTGGCAAAATCGACTCTAAGACGACTTCCGGATTGTAAGCTATTTAGCATGTGCATCTACCTCGTAGTATAAAGTTTTAGAAGAAAAGTGGTTAAATTTGCCAAAAGGCAAAGAATTGTTTTTTACCTAGAACTTGATGCTCTAGGTAAAAATAGTTACTTAAGCTCGACGCTAGCGCCTGCCTCTTCAAGCAGTTTTTTAGCCTCTTCAGCCTCTTCTTTAGTAGCTCCCTCTTTTAAAGTTGTTGGGGCTCCCTCAACTGCATCTTTTGCCTCTTTTAATCCAAGGCCTGTTAATGTTCTAACAGCTTTAATAACATTGATCTTTTTAGCACCTGCATCTTTTAAGATGACATCAAATTCAGTCTTCTCTTCAGCAGCTTCAGCAGCAACAGCAGCGCCACCACCTGCTACCATTACTGGTGCAGCAGATACGCCAAATTTCTCTTCAAACTCTTTAACTAATTCACTAAGTTCTAAAACAGATAAATTAGAAATGTACTCAAGTACATCTTCTTTAGTAATAGCCATTTATTTCTCTCCTTAAGCAGATTCTTCTTTTTTTGCACGCAGTGCATCAAGGCCAATTGTAAAGTTAGCAATTGGAGCTTTCCAAACTTGCAACAACATAGCGATAAGCTCTTCTTTAGATGGCAATTTCGATAGTGCTTCTACTTTTGCAACATCTTCCATAGATCCACCAATATAGGCAGACTTAATAGTGAAAATTTGATTTTTTTCTGCAAACTTTGAAACAACTTTTGCAACATTTAACTGATCATCGCCCCAAGCTAAAATATTTGTATCTTTTAGCTCAAAGCCTTCAACTCCTGCCTCTTTTAAAGCAATGGTTGCTAAAGTATTTTTAACAACTTGTATTTTTACATTTGCTTCTCTTGCACTTTGGCGTAAAGTTTCTAAATCTATAACCTTTAAGCCTTTATATTCGCAAGCTACGATAGCGTCGGAGGATTTGAATCCTTCAGTTAATTCTAAAACAATTTTCTCTTTTTCTTTGCGAGTCAACTCTTCTCCTTTCCGACTGGTGATTTCAAGTAGAGCCAGATATTCTGAATTAAGCTACGCCTCTACTGTCTCCAATCAAAGATTAACTATTTTAAATCTATCAACTCTTGAGTATCAATTTTAACTGATGGACTCATAGTTAATGATAGTGCTGCATTTTTAATGTATCTTCCTTTTGCAGCAGAAGGTTTGTGTCTATTAATTGCTTTTACAAAAGTAGTTAGGTTTTCGCTTAAATTTTCTACGCTAAAGCTAGCTTTACCAACTCCAGCATGAATATTTCCTTGTTTATCAACTCTAAAGTTTACCTGACCACCTTTAGCATTTTCAACAGCTTTTGCAACATCCATAGTTACTGTTCCAGTTTTTGGATTTGGCATCAAGCCCTTAGGCCCTAAGATTCTACCAACTTTACCAACTAATCCCATTAGATTTGGTGTAGCAATTAAAACATCAAAATTAATATTTCCAGCTTGAATCTCATCTACTAAATCCTCAGCTCCAACAATCTCAGCTCCAGCGGCTTTTGCTTCATCTGCTTTAACATCTTTAGCAATAACAGCAACTCTAACGCTCTTGCCAGTACCTGCTGGAAGAACTACTGAGCCTCTAACCATTTGATCAGCATGTCTTGGATCAACATTTAAACTAAGCGCTATTTCAACTGTTTCATCAAATTTTGCTGAAACTAACTCTTTTACTAGGCTAGTTGCTTCACTTAAACTATAAACTTTCTCAATATCAACTTTTTGCAATAATGATTTAAATCGTTTTGATTTTTTAGCCATTTTTATCTCCGCACTATTTTGCTTCCGCCTTACCCTGGCGGTAAAGGGTTTTTTATTCGACTATTTCAACACCCATACTGCGCGCGCTACCTTCAACAATAAGCGCAGCAGCATCTTTATCTTTAGTGTTCATATCCACAATTTTTCTCTCAACAATCTCCATAACTTGAGCTTTCGTAAGCTTTGCCACTTTATTTTTAAGTGGGTTATCAGAGCCTTTTGTAAAACCAGCACTCTTTTTAATCAAGTCTGTTACTGGAGGTTGTTTTGTGATGAAGGTAAAACTTCTATCTGCATAAACTGTAATTACAACAGGAACATTAAATCCCATCAAATCTTTTGTTTTTTCATTGAAAGCTTTACAAAACTCCATTATATTTACACCTTGTTGTCCTAAAGCTGGACCAACTGGTGGTGATGGATTTGCTTTACCTGCTGCGATTTGGAGCTTTATTTCACCAATCACTTTCTTAGCCATTAACTATCCTTTTATTAAACTATTTTTTCAACTTGTGAGTATAAAATTTCAACTGGAGTACTTCGTCCAAAAATTGATACATTTAATCGAAGTTTTCCATGCTCCATATCATACTCTTCTACAATGCCAGTAAAATTTGCAAAAGGCCCTTCTGTAATTCTTACACTCTCACCCTCATCAAAATAGATTTTTGGCTTTGGTGCACCTTTTTTCTGGGCTTTTTCTAAAATCAAGGCTATATCGCTCTCACTTAAAGGTGTAGGTTTTTTAGCCTCACCAATGAAGCGACTCACTTTAGGTAAGGATTGTATTTTGTGCCAAAGAGTTGTATCTAAGTCTAAACAAGCAAAAGCATATCCTGGATATAGGCTTCTTTCAGTTATTTTTTTCTTTCCATTTTTTACTTCAATCACATCCTCAGTTGGAACAATTATCTCTTTTAATTGGTTTTCTATGCCATTTTGTTCAACTAATGTTTCAATAGCATTTTTAACACTCATTTCACTGCCAGCATAAGTTTGAATAGCATACCATTTATAGTTCATTGCTCTTCTCTTATAAGGCTGATAGTGCAAAAGACATAATTACATCAATTAAAGCTAAAAATAGCGACACAATAGTAACAACAATAAAGACAGATATAAAAGCATTTCTTATCTGCTCTTTTATTGGGAAAATAACTTTACTCAATTCTGCTCGTGAAAGTCTTATATAACTACTTAGTTTTTCCATTAAAATACCATCCTTTGGTGGCAGGGCAAGAGGGATTCGAACCCCCAACCATCGGATTTGGAATCCGGAGCTCTACCGTTGGAGCTATTGCCCTAAGCTTAAGTTAAATCCCTTTTTGGAATTTAACTTTTTAATTTTACCTCTTTATGCAAGGTATGTCGTCTTAATCTTGGTGAATACTTCTTTGTTTCAAATTTTTCAGTCATAGTTTTACTATTTTTTGTAGTAGTATAATTTATATCACCACTCTCTTCACACTTTAAACCAATTTTAATTCGCATAAATTATCCTTGAAAGCTCTGGAGAGTCTCCTCTCCAGAAAAACTTATTTTATTATTTTTGAAACTACCCCTGAACCTACCGTTCGTCCACCTTCACGAATTGCAAATCTTGTGCCCTCGCTTAGTGCTACTGGAGCAATTAAAGTAACATTAATCTTTAAGTTATCACCTGGCATAACCATCTCAGTTCCTTCTGGTAGAGTAATTGAGCCAGTAACATCAGTTGTTCTTACATAAAACTGTGGTCTATAGTTATTGAAAAATGGAGTGTGTCTTCCACCCTCTTCTTTTGATAAGATATAAACCTCTGCTTCAAATTCAATGTGTGGAGTAATTGAGCCTGGTTTACATAAAACCATTCCTCTTTCAACATCTTCTTTCTTAGTTCCTCTAAGTAAGATACCGCAGTTATCTCCTGCTTGTCCTTGCTCCATCTCTTTTCTAAACATTTCAACGCCAGTAACTGTAGTTTTTTGAGTATCTCTAATACCTACAATTTCTACTTCTTGTCCAACTTTGATTGTACCTTTTTCAATTCTACCTGTAACAACAGTTCCACGGCCTGCAATTGAAAAAACATCCTCAACTGGCATTAAGAAATCTTTTTCAGTATCTCTTACTGGAGTTGGGATAAAGCTATCTACACTATCCATTAATTCTAAAACTTTTTCTGCCCACTTGCCTAAAGTTCCAGTTTTAGCTTCTTCTAAAGCTTGCAAAGCTGATCCAGCTACTATTGGAGTATCATCTCCTGGGAAGTCATATTCGCTTAATAGTTCACGAATTTCCATCTCAACTAACTCTAAAAGCTCCTCATCATCAACCATGTCTGCTTTATTCATAAACACAACAATGTATGGAACTCCAACTTGACGAGATAGCAAGATATGCTCTCTAGTTTGTGGCATTGGGCCATCCGCAGCAGATACAACTAAAATAGCACCATCCATTTGAGCAGCACCTGTAATCATATTTTTTACATAGTCGGCGTGACCTGGGCAGTCAACGTGTGCATAGTGTCTATTATCAGTTTCATACTCAATGTGAGAAGTAGCGATAGTTATACCTCTTTCTCTCTCTTCTGGTGCATTGTCAATCCCAGCATAATCTTTAAACTCTGCATATCCTTTAGTAGCAAGTACTGCAGAAATTGCAGCAGTAAGAGTAGTTTTACCGTGGTCAACGTGACCGATGGTACCAATGTTTACGTGTGGCTTGTTTCGTTCAAATTTAGCTTTAGCCATTTCTTCCTCCGTTTGATTTTGGAAATTTTACTTTAATAATGCCTAATAAGGCTTGACAACATTCAAATAATTAAGGTGGAGCTCATAGTGGGACTTGAACCCACGACCTCTTCCTTACCAAGGAAGTGCTCTACCTCTGAGCCATATGAGCACAATGATTATTTAAATGCAAATATAGCTTGGCTCCAATGGTTTAAAACTAGCAGAGTTTGTAGAATATACGAAGTACACTTACACAGCTCCCAGTTGCGATACCGTTGGAGCGGGAAACGGGGCTCGAACCCGCGACCCTCAGCTTGGAAGGCTGATGCTCTAGCCAACTGAGCTATTCCCGCACATAGCAATGATGGTGGTGAGAGAAGGATTCGAACCTTCGAAGGCGAAAGCCAGCAGATATACAGTCTGCCCTCGTTGGCCACTTGAGTATCTCACCTCTAAATTGCTACACCATATTTCTGGTCAAACACTGTTACAAAATGGAGCTGGTGAACGGACTTGAACCGCCGACCGGCTGCTTACAAGGCAGCTGCTCTACCAACTGAGCTACACCAGCACCCGTTTTGTGAGGTGAAATTATATCTCAAATGAATGTTCAAGTCAAGAGATTTTAATTAATTTTTTAATAAAAACATTTTTCTAAAATAAAAGCTTTAAATTATCTATTTTTATCAATTGTTTTTACTAAAAGTTAAAAATATATATTTTGGCTATAATTAACAACTACTTTCTTAAAAAGGATGTGCAATGTTTTCATGGTTAATTGTCGCTATTTTGATACTCATAGTTATCTATCTTGTCACTAAGTATGAAAAAAGAATAGATCTTTTACAAGAGCTTATTGAGTTAAATCAACAAGCTATCAAGGCTAACAAAGAAGGAATTGAGCAAAATAGACAAAATATTGACAAAAATGCGCAGGGAGTGCAAAAAAACAAGCAAAACCTTGAGCTTAGTCAAGCAATGCTAGAAAAGCTCAAGGATTAAGCTAGAGGATTATAACCCTCTAGCTCCTAAGTTACCATATCTATGGTAGCTATGTGAAATGCTTTGCTCTTGATAGTAGTTAAGTAACTCTAATCTTCCATCCATCATAGGTTGTTGTCTTACAATGTATTTAACCGCTTTAGCTGCTTTAGAAAATACATTCTCGCTCACTTTTGAAATATCAGAGTAGATAATTCTCTCAACTTCATTAAAAAGCTTAATGAAACTCTCTTCATCCTCTCTAACTAAACTATCAGTTGAAGTTAAAAGTTTATCTTTGTTTTCAAAAAGAAATGAAACAACGCTATTATCTAGCCCTGCATCAATGCTAATGTGAATATTTACCTTACTTATCTTAGCTGCTAATACTCTAGAAATTACATCAAAGAGTGAATCATCTTTACAAACTCTTAGAGCTACTTTTGAGAGTGGAAGATATCTAAATATATTATCTTCACCCCTAATTTTAAAGTAATCATGCTCTTTGCTAAACTCATTCTCATACTCTTTTAAATAGCTTTGAACGGCAGCTTGTAATTTTTCAAATTCAGAAGCGAAACTCTCATGTACTCCTTTTTTTGCATCTTCAACCCATGAATTTACAACTGCTGCTAAAGGGTGAGAGTATGTTTTTTCAACATATGGCTTAGCCACCTCTTTATAGTTCATAAATTGTGTTATATAGTTATGAACCCCAGCTTTTCTGCCTGCACCAACAGCAGATTTGCCCATCCCGCCAAATGGTTGTCTTAATACAATAGCTCCTGTAGTCCCTCTATTTATGTATAAATTGCCAGCTTTTAAATTCTCTTTCCAGTAATCTGTCTCTCTTATATCAAGTGATTCAATCCCAGAAGTTAGCCCGTATCCAGTCATATTTACTATCTCAATAGCTTCTTTTAAATCTTTTGCCTTCATAACGCTAAGCACTGGCCCAAAAAGCTCAGTCATGTGGGTAAAATTTCCTGGTTTTACTCCATATTTAATTGAAGGCTTTAACATATACTCATTATCATATGCAAACTCTGGTGCCAAAGCCCACTCTTCACCCTCTTCTATGGTTTCAATTCCTTGCTTTAAAGCTCCACTAACTGGATTTGCTAGAGTGGAAATTCTATTTTTATAATCCCAAACTGGGCCTACATTTATGCTTCTTGCTGCGTCAACTAATCCATTTTTAAAGCTCTCATCATTATAAACTTCCTCTTCAAGAACCAATAAAGAAGTAGCTGAACACTTTTGACCACTATTGTTAAATGCTGAAGCTATAACATTTTTAATAGCTTGATCTCTATCTGCCATTGCTGTTACTATGGTTGCACCTTTTCCACCTGTTTCTGCGCTTAAGTGTAGGTTCGGTCTTGATTTAAGCATTGCATAAGCAGTATCTTCACCACCAGTTAAGATAACAAAATCAACCTTCTCATTTGGGATTAAATGCTCTCCTGCAAGTCTTCCTGGACATGGTAAAAATTGTAGTGTATTTTTACTAATTCCAGCATCCCAAAAACATTTACAAAGCTCATATGCGCATAGTACTGCGGATGAAGCTGGCTTAACAATAACTGTATTTCCAGCTGCTAGCGCAGATGAAATGCCTCCTGTTGGGATAGCTATTGGAAAGTTCCAAGGTGGCACAACAACTCCAACTCCCTTTCCTTTAAACTCTAAATTTTCGCGCTCAAAAGTTCTAACTGCGTATGAGTAGTATTCGATAAAGTCAATCGCTTCACTTACTTCAACATCAGTTTCAGTATAAACTTTTCCAACCTCAGCTGCTGCAACACCTATTAAATCAGCTCTTCTTTCTCTAAAAACATTTGCCGCTTTGCAAAGAAACTCATGTCTTTGTGCGTGAGTTAATTCTCTCCACCCATCCACATCTTGGTGCGCAACTTCAACAGCTTGTTTAATATCTTCTGCATTTGCTTGGGTATATTTTCCACAAATGACGCCCTCTTTTAATTGAGATTTATCTATGATTTCATCTACTTTTCTATCATCTCCAAATAGATCAATCCCGCCAACTACGATAGGCAAAGTCTCTACACTATCATTTGGCTTTTTCATCCATTTATCTTTAATCTTCTTGGCCCACTCTTGATTTGCTGGCAAAACAAAGTCAGTATCAGGCTCAGCTTTATAGCTATTTGTATAAAAACTTCCACCTTTATAATCTTTCCAATCTTCACTATTTCTATCTTGGATTCTATATGGCCCAGTGTGGATATTTGGCTCATTATCTATGGAGTCTAAAAACTTTTGTTTCTGCTCTTCCCAAGCCTTACTTCCAACTTTTAAACCAAAGCTATATCTAATGAAGTTCTCATCCCCAGTATTCTCATCAAGCCTTCTTACTAAATATGCAATAGCATTTGTAAACTGCTCCTCTTTAGCTGTTGGCCCATAAAGAATAACCTCTTTACTTATCTCTTTTATAGCAAGTCTAGCCGACTCACTCATCCCCTCAAGCATTTCAAATGTGAAGTACTCATCTGTTCCAAACTCTTTTGATATTTCATAAGCATAAGCTAACTCAAAAAGATTATGTGACGCGGCACCTAAATGAGTATATGGAGCATTTTTAGGATCAAGTGCGTATCTAGCCATTCTTTTATAGTTACTATCAGTATCTATCTTTTTTCTATATGGAGCAATTTCCCAGTTTCTAAGAGATGCTTCAGTCTCCTCCATCTCCATATTTGCACCTTTTACAAGTCTTATTTTGATTGGTTTTCCACCATTTTCAACTCTTTCTTTAGCCCATTTAGTAAGTTTTTCTTGCCAAAGAAAAGAATCAGGCAGATAAGCTTGCATAACAATTCCAGCATAAAAATCTTTCAACTCTTCATCTTCAAGTGCCCTCATGAAAGATTTGCAAGTTATAGCAACATCTCTATACTCCTCCATGTCTAAGTTAATGAATTTATTCTCTTTTTCACCATTTGCATTAGTGAAGCTAAATTTTTTAGCTTGAAGGAAGATTTTTTTGATTCTATTTGATAATTCATTTAAAGTATCTTCAAATGAGAGTGGATTTATTTGGGAAAATATAGTTGAAATTTTAATTGAAATGTAGTCAATATTTGGATTTTCTAGTGCGTCAAGGTACATTTTCATTCTACCTTCTGCCTCTTCCTCTCCTAAAACTATCTCACCAATTAAGTTAATATTTACCCTAGTTCCCTCTTTATGTCTTTTTTCTAAATGGGCATTAAATGGCCCATCTTCGCCATGTAAAACTACAGTTTTTGTATCTTGTCTTATCTTTTTAACAAATAGTGGTATGGATATATTTGGCATATAAATTCCAATATTATCAAAAAGCCACATTAAAAACCTCTCAGTAGAGGTAAAAAAGGTTGCCATTCCATACTTATCAAAAAGAAACTGAACTTGATCTGCCACTCTTTTTGGAGTAGCACTTCTAAAGCTTTGATCCATTAGTTCAATTAATAAAACTTTATCTAATGGATTACTTAACATTTTATTCATTTGGATATGAAATTTGCTATCGTGATCATTTACAAGCTCATTAGCTCTATCTTGCCACTTAGCTGCAAGTTCAACTGCGCGCTGAGCTATAACTTTAGAATCCATCTTATCTCCTTTTTGTACTACCTTTAGTAGTTCTTTTTTTATATTATAATTTTTGAGCAAAAAAATCCCACCGTTTTAATGGTGGGACAACTTAACTTTTTTTACCTAAATATGCCTCTTGAATTGTTTTAGAATTTAGCAACTCTTCACTGCTTCCCTCATGGGTAATCTTACCAAGTTCTAGCACATATCCTCTATCTGCAAGCTTTAGAGCTGCTCTAGCATTTTGTTCAACTAATAAAACTGTAACACCTCTATCTGCAATATCTTTTACAGCTTTAAAAATAACTTTTACAAGCACTGGGGCAAGCCCTAAGCTTGGTTCATCTAAGATTAAAAGCTTTGGATTGCTCATTATGGCTCTTCCAATGGCTAACATTTGCTGCTCTCCACCACTTAAAGTTCCTGCAAGTTGCTTTTCTCTCTCTTTTAATCTTGGAAGTATCTCATATATCCACTCTAAAGTTTTTAAATCTGGTTTTTTTAGTGTAAAAGAGCCCATCATTAAATTCTCTTCAACACTTAGTGTTCCAAAAACCCTTCTACCCTCTGGAGAGTGACTCATGCCTAGTGGAACTATGTCGTGCGCTGGGGTTTTAGTAATATCTTTTCCATCAAAGATGATTGATCCCTCATTTGATTTTAAAAGACCACTAATAGTTCGTAAAGTCGTGGTTTTTCCAGCACCATTTGCACCTAAAATGGTAACAACCTCTCCACGATTTACATGAAGAGAAATTCCTTTAATGGCTTTAATAGCTCCGTAACTAACATGCAAATTATTTACTTCTAGTAGTTTTTCTGCACTCATAGCTCATCCTCTTCATCTATACTTCCAATGTAAGCTTCAACTACTACTGGATCATTTTGTACAAAAGATGGCACACCCTCACTAATCTTAGCTCCAAAGTTAATTACAGTTATATACTCTGTTAAACTCATCACCATATCCATATCATGCTCAATCATCATGACTGTAACGCCTTGCTTTTGGATCTCTTTAATAGTGTTAGCTAACTCTATAGTCTCATTCTCATTAAGTCCAGCAGCTGGCTCATCTAAGATTAAAAGTTCAGGCTCAGCCGCTAGTGCTCTTGCCATCTCTATCCGTCTTTGAACCCCATATGAAAGATCTCCAGCAGGTAAAGCAGCATATTCGCTTAGGTTGAAAAACTCCATCATTTTAGCAACCTCTTCCCACTGCTTTTTTTCATCTTTAAAGTATGAAGGGGTATGGATAATGCCGTGATACCACTTTTGGTTTGACTTAATATGTCTGCCTGACATAATGTTTTCAGCCACGCTCATCTCTTTAAAGAGTCTAATGGTTTGAAAGGTTCTCAAAATGCCTAAATTTGCAATCTTATGGGGAGGAGTCCCTTTTATCTCTTTTCCTTTCCATAAAATCTGCCCCTCTTCAGGAGTATAAATCCCTGTTATGCAGTTAAAAAGAGTGGTTTTTCCAGCACCATTTGGGCCAATTATTCCATATATTTGACCTTTTTTAACCTTCATTGAAAGATTATCAATGGCAACTAAACCTGAAAAGAATTTTGATACATTTCTAATCTCTAATAGTGGAGTGCTCATTTGCTCTCCTTTTTCAAAAATGAGGGAATATTGCCAAATTTGACTGGCCAAATTCCTCTAGGTCTTAAAATCATAGTTAAAATCATCGCAATACCAAAGACTAAATATCTAGCCTCTTCAAAGCCTCTAAATATCTCTGGCAAGATGAACATGATGAAAGTTCCTATTAAAACTCCTGGCAAAGATGCTGATCCACCAACTAAAACGATGGTAAAGAACATGATTGATTGTAAGAAGTTAAAAGCTTCAGGACTAACAGCTGAGTATTGTACTGCAAACATGCTTCCAGCAGCTCCTGCAATGCCAGCTCCTAGGGCAAAAGCGTATAGTTTATAAAATCTTATGCTAATCCCCATACTTTGAGCCGCAACATCATCTTTATTTATGAAAAACATTGCCCTACCAAACTTGCTTGCATCTAAGCTTCTCATAATAAAAAGTGTTATTAGAAGCAAAATGAAGGCTAGGTAGTACATATGAGTTTGGGTAAAAAACTCAATTCCAAAAGCATTTATGACATCTATCCCAAAGATTCCATTTGGGCCGCCAGTTAAGCCAAATATATCATTTTCTAAAAGTTGTAAAAATATTATGTTAAATCCTATGGTTGCAACTAAAAGATAATCTCCTCTTAGATGGATAATTGGTCCTGCTAAGATTAAAGAAAAAATCACTGGCACTAAAACTGCGGGTGCCCATGTTGCAAGGATAGGCCATCCAAAATGTACATTTAAAATTGCAGTAGTGTAGGCTCCAAGTCCAAAAAATACTGCATGTCCCATATTAAAAGCTCCAGCTCTTCCTAGGATAATATCTTGAGAAAAAGCTACACAAGCATAGACTAAAAATGTAGTTCCAATAGCTATCCACGCTTCATTTGCAAGTAGTGGATAAGCTCCCATTATAAGTATAAATCCAATGGCGATTTTTGTTGTTAATGTAATATTTTTTAGCATCATACCTTCTCCGCCACTTTTTCACCCAAGATTCCAGTTGGGCGAAAGATTAAGATAGCAATTAAGAGTATAAAAGTAAAAGCTTCTGCCCATTGACTTGAGATATAGCCACTTATCATGGCATTAAAGAGTCCTAAAATTAGCCCACCTACCATAGCTCCTGGTATATTTCCAATTCCACCCATGATTGCTGCAACAAAAGCATTTAAGCCATATTGCCATCCCATGTCAAAGGTGATGCCTCTATAGTAAATTCCTAAAAATAGTCCAGCAACTGCGCCTAGGGCTGAGCCAATGATGAAGATAATCATAATAATTCTATTTACATTTATACCCATGAGTCTTGCGGCGTCTTGATCTATGGCCACAGCTCTAATGGCAGTTCCAATTTTTGTTCTATTTATGAAAATATAAAGAGCTACCATTAGAATAGATGAGAGTCCTAAAATCATCACTTGAGTAAAGGTAAAAACAACGCCTCCAAACTCATAAACAGTTGATGGGAGTAAATTAGAAGGAAAAACTCTCATATTTGGACCCCATATGAGCATAACTGCATTTTGTATGACAAGTCCAGCTCCAAGAGCAGATACAACTGCGCTAAGTCGTGGTGCCGTTCTTAAAGGCCTGTAAGCTAGGCGTTCAAGAAGAACACCCACCATTGCAATTAAAGCAGCAGTAAAGGAAAAAACTGTAACTACCGCTACAATAGAGGTTACACCCTCCCCAAAGATTTGCGTATAGATTGTAAGTCCAACAAAGGCAGAAAAGGCCACGAGGTCTCCGTGGGCAAAGTTAATAAGCTTCATTACCCCGTAGACCATCGTGTAGCCTAAAGCAACCAATGCATATAAACTTCCAATCGTCAAACCGTTGATCAATTGTTGAAGAAATATATCCATGTTTCCCTGCTTTAGAGATTAATAGATGATTTTATAAGTTTTATCATCTTGAATTTGATAAACATTAAACTTAGTATTTACCCTCTCTCCATCTTCACGGAAAGATACTGGACCTGTAATTCCTGGGAAGTCAACTAAAGTGTGTAAAAAGTCTGAAATCTTTTTAGTATCTTCAGTTTTTAACTCTTCCATAGCATGTAAGATAGCTAGCATTCCATCAACATTCATAAGAGCCCAAATTGACGCTGGTTCTTGATTATATTTTGCTCTATAATCTGCTAAGAACTTTTTAGCTGTATCGTATGGTAAAAACTCTGGAGTTGGGAAGTTAACTAAGATTGAACCTACAGCGCTATCACCTGCTAATTTTATAAAATCAGGGTTATCGTTTGAGTCTCCACCTACATAGTCTGCATCTATTTTAAGCTGAAGTTGTTGTGCTCTTAAAAGACCACCTTCATTGTAGTAGCCTGCATAGTAGATTACATCTGGGTTTAATGATTTTAACTTAGTTAAAGTAGCTGTGTAGTTTTGAGCACCTGCTTTAATCTTTTCAACCGCAATGATGTTTGCATTTAATTTTTTTAACTCACTAACTACTGCGTCAGCTAATCCTGTTGAGTAGCTTGAGTAGTCTGACATAATGGCAATTCTTTGGTATTTTTTTACATTTACAAAATAATCAGCTGTAAACTCTGCTTGAGCACTATTTTGAAATGAGTTTCTAAAAAATGTCCAATACTTATGTTTTGTTAGTGAATCACCTGTTCCATCACTTGTTTGTAAAACTTTATTTCTAAAGTATGTTGTTTGAGCTGCTTCAGTTGCTCCTGTTGTATAAGAGCCAATAACAGCAATAACGCCTTCATTAACTAATCTTCTAGCACAAATCGCAGCTTTTTGAGCAGTTCCCTCATCATCACAAGATACAACTTCAATCTTTTTACCTAAAATTCCACCTTTAGCATTGTACTGCTCAGCAATTAGCTTTACACCATTATCAATGCTTTGTCCTTCATTGGCATATTGACCTGTAATTGGTGCTTGAACGCCAATTTTAACTACATCTGCAGCATAAGTTGCAGAAACTAAAGCCATACCAACTGCGGCAGTTGTGGCAAATTTAGAAAATAGTCCTTTCATGCTTTCTCCTTAAGATTTTTTAAGACAACCATTCAATGCGCCTTGACGCCCTGAAAAGTTATCTTTTGGAGATATTTCATAAACCCCTGCACTCCACTCGCCAGCTTCTAAAACTTGCTTTATGCCAATAGTATGAAAAGAGGATTGTAAGTTTGGAAAATTTGCAACAACCCTATCAAAACTCTCAACTATCTTTGGAACTCTAGCGCCAAGTTTTTTTCTAGCGCCCTCAGTCAAATCTGCGTAAAATGCAAAAAGAGCGTAGTCAAGTTTACTTAAGCTAGGATCATCTGGGCTGAGCATTTTGCAAAGTCTTTCTACTTCTTTGGAGTACTCATTCTTTACATTTCTAACACCATTTTTGATTGAGATTATGACTCTAGAGATTGAATCATTATCATTTTCATGCGGAAACCTCTCATCTAAAGTAATATTAAAAACACTCTGTTTAAGCCCCATTTTTTGCATATATTCAGGGAATGCTTTTCTATCTGGTAAAGAACATCTTAAAATATCCGCAACCGTAGCATCAATGAAAACCTCAGGCGCTTCTTTTAGTTTGCCTAAAGCTTGCGCTACATGGATAGTTATGATTTTATTTGGCCCATAAGATAGAAACAATCTATCATTTGTCCAAAAAAAATAGTTTTCTTTTGCCATTTTAATACCTTCAAGCACGGCATCAATGACACTTTGTTTAGAGGGAAACTCATTCAAAGTAATTCTCCTCAACCTCTTGCACAATCCCACTTTGAGTAAGAATATCTTCAATTAGTCTATTTTTAGATATTCCAAGAGCGGTAGAGAGTTTTACTAAAGCTTGATCAATTCTGGAATCTATCTTAATAGTTAGTTGCGATACTTCTCTTTTTTTTTGTCCACTATTTTTCGCAATAACTTGCTTGATGATAGAGTCATGCTGCTTTAGTTTTGCCAAACTTGCTCCTTATGTACAAAAAGTATTTCTTTAGGTATTCCTTTTTGTATAATTTGCATTATTTCGTAAATATCTTCATTAAAACTTAAAAAAAACTACTAATCACTCTTGATATAACTTATTTCTATAATAAAAAACTCTTTTTTTGATAAATTATCTTTGATGAAACTATTTTTTCGTAACTTTTTTAGTCACAATTGTTTCATTTTAGCCTTTTTAGTAAGGTTTTTGGGAGTTAAGCTTATGTAGAACTTAAAATGATAGTTGGCAAAGTAGTATTGAAACTATTTTTTACCTATGTTACATAATGTATCAAGTGAACCCTCATAAAGAGTTAGACGCTCATTATTAAAAATCAGTGTAATTGAAAGATTTATGGAGTTTGAAAAATCACCGCTACTACTTTCATATCTTAAAGTTTTTAGCAACTCTTTGCATGAATTAGCGCTCATTGTGCCATTAAAACTTACAAATAGCCCATCATTATCAATTCCATAGTTAAGTTTAATGTTTGAGGGGAGTTCCCTTCTATCAAATAGTAAAAAATCTTTTCCTTGCCTAGTTCCCTTAGCTTCAAAAAGTAACTCTTCTATGCTTTGCATAGTTAGTTTGAAAAAGCTAATGTTTTTTCCAAAATTAAAATCTACTTTTTTATTTTCTGGAAAAAGTAAAAGATCTACTGCGGCATTTGTAAAAAGCACCTTTTGAATAGGCTCATACACTACAAATGATTTTTTACTGATTTTGTCATTTATGAGTAAAGATGCTAACTCTTTTGAATAGATAAGTTCACAATCTTCAATACTTCTATCTATGCTAAGAGTTGCATCTTTTTTTAAACCTTTTCCCTCTTCTACGGTGAATGAGTATAAAGAGCTGTTTTTGTTATCTTTTAATTCAATCTCTTTACTTGTAGCATCAATCAAACTCTCTTTGCCAACATTTATATAAAATGGTTTATGAGGAGAAAATAGTGGATTGGAAAATATTTTTAACTCTTTATTTAACCCATCTTCATGCACGCTCTCATCTAAAAAAAGAGCCTCTTTTCCTTGAAGATCAATTGTAGATCCTGAATCTAAAACTATGGAAGCTACTCCATTAAAAAGCGATAATTTTTGGTTTGATTTTAATCTTTGCCCATTTTTTAATCTATTTTTACTCTCATCTTCTAAGCTGCCTTGTAAAAAAGTTATGGTTGCTACCTCTTTATTTTCAACGCTAAGCTCTTCTTGAAGTGGGAAAATCCAATTTTCTCCTTTAGAAATAGTCATGATAGCTTCATTTAGATAGCTTGGGCAGATAAATATATTTCCATATCCGCTAACTCCTAAAGATAGTGCTTTTTGCGCTTTGCTAAGGGTAGGAGTATTTGATAGGGTAAAAATCTTTATTGAAGGAAAACTCTCTTTAATTTCAAGAATCTCATGACTCATTAACTCTTCTTCATGCACAAATAGCAATATTAAAGATTTAGGAGTTGTTAAGTTTTTTATTAAATCTTTGCCATTTTTTATAAATTTGGCCCCTTCAAGTTTAGAGGCCAAATTACGAAACATGGAAGGTTTTTTGGTATAGATGAAATTCATCAATACCACTTTACTATCTCTTCTTTTGTCTGTCTTGTTTTTACTCTTTGTGGATTTACCCTATATCCAAAAGCTGCCATTAAACTAATGCCATACTCTTTTGGATCTATCTTTAACTCTTTTTCCAAAAACTCCTGGGCCTCTTTGGCTAAAAATCCTTCAACTGGGCAAGAGTCAATCCCCATATAAGCAGCTCCAGTCATCATGTTTGCTAGGGCAATATAAGTCTGCTTTGAAGCCCAATCAAACATAGTTCTGTCACTTTCTAAAAGGTTTTGATCCTCTTTTTGAAACTTTTCATAAGTTCCACCTCTTAATTTCACAACATCTTCAGGCAAAGAGTGTACCTCTTGCATCATTTTTAAAATATGCTTACTTCCATATATCATGCTTGGTTTTTTTCTAGCTAAAATAACTAGATAATGGCTAGCTGTTGGCAAGCTACCTTGCGCTCCCCATGTAAAAACTTTCAATTTTTCTCTTAAAGAGCTATCTTGAATTACTAAAAACTTCCATGGTTCAAATCCAAAAGAACTAGGGCTTAGGCGACCAATCTCTAAGATGGTTTCAAAATCCTCATCGCTTATCTTTTTGTTTGGGTCAAAACTTTTGCATGCATGCCTAAAAAGCATCGCATCTATAAACTTACTACTCATGAAAATCCTTTATGAAAAGATAATGTAATCTTATATTGTGTTTAGTTAGTTGTCAAGTATGGTGGCTTAGTTAAGAACTGCTGTGATAAAATGGACAAATTATCTTTAAGGAAAAAAGGTGTTAGTTCTTGGTAGAAAATATAAATTTACCGCTAAAGAGAGATTGGAATTAAAAAGAAAATTTGGTAAATTTAATATCATAAGATACACAAATAAAACCCCAGATGAAGTACTAGAAGAGTTAAACTCTCATTTAGATAGTAAAAACTTACACACTATCATTTTAAACACTAAGGCAAAAGTTCCAAATGAACTTATAAAATATTTAACAAATCTCCAATTTAAAAAAAATATTGAGCTTATAACCATAGAGAGATTTTTAGAAAAATACCTATACAAATGCTATATTCCAGATGATTTTGCGGATTTAAACTATTTGCAAAACATTAAACCATACAGTTTTTTTGAGCTTTTTTTAAAAAGGGTTGTTGATTATATGGGGGTTATCGCCATATCTTTTTTAACCGCACCCCTTATGTTTTATGCAAGATACAAAATCAAAAAAGAATCTCCCGGAGAGAGTATATTTAAACAAGCTAGAGTTGGGGTAAATGGTAGCGAATTTGAGTGTTTTAAATTTAGAAGTATGATTTTAAATGCTGAAGAAAGTGGCGCAATGTTTGCAAGTAAAGATGATCCAAGAGTGTTTAAATGGGGTGAAGTTATGCGAAAAACTCGCATAGATGAACTTCCTCAACTTCTAAATGTTTTTAAAGGAGATATGCACCTTATTGGCCCAAGACCCGAGAGAAAAGTTTGGATAGAAAAGTTTGAAAAAGAGATACCTTACTACCATGAAAGGCATTTAGTTCGCCCTGGCATTACTGGTTGGGCACAGGTAAATTATCCGTATGGGGCTAATGCTTATGATGCAAAACAAAAGCTAATGTATGATCTTTACTACATTAAGTATTGGTCGCTTTGGCTTGAATTTAAGATAGTTTGGAAAACTGCGGTGGTAATTTTTAAAAAAAGAGGGCTTTAGTTAAAATCTACTCTTTCTTTTTATCTTAAGAACTGCAACTCTTGCTACTTTAAGTAGTGGATAGAGTGCTAATTTAAAAAGAGCGGATTTTAATAAAATTGAATTTATCTTATCTATAAAATTTGTTTTATATAGCATTTTATCAATCTCTTTTAGGGCATCAACTCCTTGAAAAAGAGCTAAAGGAGTCTCTAAAATCAAACCATCTTCCATATCTAGCCCCATTTCTTTAAACTCTTCAATCTTTTTAGAGTCTCTTGCATTAATCAAAGTAATTTCATACTCTTTTTTTAAATTCACATAATTGCTATATTTTTCACAAAAAGGGCACTCTTTATCATAATAAAGCGTAAGTGGTTTTTTCATAAACGCTACCTTTATAATAGAAGCTAAATCAAGAAAAATTAATATTTTTACTAAATGGTTTTTGAAGTTTAAAAAGTGGCTCCGGATACTGGATTCGAACCAGTGACCAAGCGGTTAACAGCCGCCTACTCTACCGCTGAGCTAATCCGGAATGTCTTAAAAAGAGTCGAAATTATAGTCTAAAACCTTTGCTTTGTCAAGCAAATAAACTCCATTCCCGCAACATTTTCAATTTTTACTAACCCTTCTTCGAATAGTTCATTTAAAAATATTTTAGACTCTTTAGTAAATGAGCTATCAATATCTACTCTACTTTGAGGTCTTCTTTCTACCAATTTTAAAATCTCATCTTTGTCTAAATTAATACTTGTTTTATATTCTGCTTTTTTATTAATAGATATGGGCAGCCCTTTTATGTGACTAGCTAATTCATTTAACCTCTTAGCACTAACTCCTTCAACTTTATATGCTGGCGGCCTATCTATGGTGCCAATGTCTATTCTAGCAGGCTTAATGAGGTTAAAAACTTCATTTAACTCTTTAAAATCTTTAGTAGTATCATTTAAGCCTTTAACAACTAAAACCTCAAGAATAAGCTCACCTTCATACTCTTTTGCAAACTTTATAATTCCATCAATAATATTTGAAATCTTTATACCCTTAATAGGTCTATCTAGCTTTTTAAATATCTGCTCATTTGCTGTATCTAAAGATAGTTTTACGCTATCTATTTTATGTAAGATTTTAATGATTTTTTCATCATTTATGGTTGAACTGTTGCTTAAAATAAGGAGTTTTTGAGGAAGTTTTAAAGCTTTTATTCCATCTACTACTTCATTTAAATGAGGATATAAAGTTGGCTCTCCATTTGCAGTTAGGGTGATGTATTTGACATCTTGATGTAAAAAAATACCCTTTTTTACAGCCTCTATTACATCTTTTGGATTTGGGAAATTAGTAGAACTAGCTACAACTTTTGCTGGAGCTAGTTCGCAATATAGACAGTCAAAATTACACTGCTTATCTTTAGGACTTAAATCAACCCCTAAAGATAAGCCAAAGCGTCTTGAAGTTACTGGCCCAAAAATGAGGGCTTGCATATTAACTCTTTGTTCTTTTTTGAACGCTTTTTATAAAATACTTTGCATTCTCAACTGGAATATCTGGCAAAATTCCATGCCCTAAATTAAATATATGTCTGCTATTTTTCATCACTGAATATATATGATCTATGCCAACATCTATGGCATCTTTATCATAAAGTCTTGTTGGTTCCATATTTCCTTGAAGTACATATTTACTTCCAAGTTTCTCTTTAGCAAGCTCTATTGGAGTTGACCAATCCACTCCAAAAACATCAAAATCCCCATCTATTTTCTCCAAATATGCGCTTATGCCTTTTGGGAAAACAATGATTGGAATGTGTGGATATTTCTCTTTTAAATAGCTGCAAAGCTCTTTTATATATGGCCAGCTAAACTCAAAAAACGCACTCTCTTCTAATGCTTGTGCCCATGAATCAAATATTTGTACTGCATTAGCTCCTGCTTCAATTTGTCTGCTCATATAGACTTTTAAAGCCTTTGTAATTTTTCTTAAAATTGCATGCAAAAGTTGTGGATTTGAGTAAAGCATCTTTTTAGATACTGCATAATTTTTCGTACCCTTGCCCTCAATCATATATGTTGCTAAAGTCCATGGTGCCCCACAAAAACCAATTAGAGCCTTGCTAGGATCAAGCTTTGATCTAATCATTTTTACAGCTTCATATACATAGCTTAAATTATCAACCCCTTTTTCAACATTTAAAGCATCTAAATCTGCTTGAGATTTAATTGGGTTATCAAAAATAGGACCCTCTCCTGCTTCAAATCTTAAATCCATTCCCATTTCCATTGGGACAACTAAAATATCACTAAATAGTATTGCAGCATCAACGCCTAAGATATCCACTGGCTGTAAGGTAACCTCACAAGCTCTTTCCACATCTTTACAAAGACTTAAAAAATCACCTGCTTCGCCTCTAACTCTCATATATTCTGGAAGATATCTTCCAGCTTGCCTCATCATCCAAACAGGAGTGTATGGAGTTTTTTTACCTAAACACGCATCAATAAAAATCATCTATTTTCATCCTTTATAAAATTTACCAAACAAAACAGCCCTTAGCCTTCAGTCTCTATCCATTTAAGGGCAATTCTTACAGCATTTGTAGCTGCTCCAACTCTAATTTGATCTGCAACACACCAAAGGTGCAAAACATTTGATCTATAGATATCTTTTCTAACTCTTCCCACATAAGTTAAATCAGTATCGCTTGCCCAAATTGGCATTGGGTAAATGTTTTTTG